>NZ_JBGOOI010000002.1:0-71423 GCF_041439605.1 Vibrio sp. 1F169
TTGAAGTAGTCATAATTCGTCCTCAATGTGTAAACACATTTCAGGACGGGACACATGACAAAAAAGGGTTATCGAACCAAGTTCAATAACCCTTTTCATTTCAGAACACGACTCACTAACGATCAGTTTAAACAGCACGTTCAGCTCACAGCATGCTAACTCATCAACTTCAAATATTATTAATCAACCTCAAGCATTACTTCTCAGCAGCAATGGTTGCCAACTGTGGCATGTGTGAACTGCGGGCATTTTTCGTAGAGGTATAAGTTTCAACAAATCGGTAACCGGCTTCTAAACCCAATTCATAATCGTGCAGTAAATCTTCTTTATTACTCATTAATGAATTGGATTTCAGCGGCTTACTCGGGGCAATTTGCACTACAAAAGCATCGTCTGGTGGGGAGTTCAAAAAATCCTGAGTCAATGAGTAAGTTTGGTAATGCACCATCAGCATATCTGCTAAGCCGGAATCAAACTTATCACCAATTAAATGACTTAATCTATAGATGTCATCCGCCCCGAATAACCATCGACCACCATTCAGTAAATCCAAATGTGATCTGTCGCGCTTCTGTTCTTTTGAGCTGAGAATTTGTTGTTGAAAGAACGAGCTCCAATCGGTTTTCCACTGCTCCACTTTTTGTTGCCAATGACCTTGAACACTGTCAAAAGATTCGCGGAACCATTCCAGTTCTTCGGCTGATATCGGTTTGGGTGTTTTTAATCGCGTACTGTTAGCTTGAACCTCGACCTCTTCCTCTAGCGTAGGCTCAGTTCGGATCACAACAATGGAACGGGCTTGTCTACGCCACGCTTCTTGAACTGGGATGCAAGCTGATACACCACCATCCACATAAGCATTGTCGCCAATAAAGATTTCATCATTGTATAAGCGAGGAATCGCACAGGTTGCAATCATCACTTTGTACCAATCTTCACCCAATACTGGAAAGTAGTGATCTCGTAAGTCTTTAGAATCCGTGACGGCTGCATAGAAATGGCGATCGCCTAGCGTTTGTCGTCCTAAATCCAAATCAAGCTTATATGGGTAAGCCATGATTTGTTCTAAGGCCCATTCTAATCCAAGGTTCTTTCTGTGTCGTATATAAGAAAAGAGATTGAAGAATTCAGGTGATGTTGTGAGGTCGAGAAGGAAAGAACGGCCAAGGCCTTTATCGCGGCACAGATAAGCACACAAATTAAGAGCACCTGCAGAGGTACCAAAAAACTCGTCGAAGGGATCAAAATTTGAAAGAAGAAAGGCATCCAGCACTCCAGAAGTAAAAATACTTCTCTGTCCGCCACCTTGGGCGACCAGTGCTGTTTTTCCAGCAATAAACTTAGCGTAATAATCTAAGTCTATTGCTGTATCAATATTGGTTATAATCCCACTATTCATTATTCCCTGAGTATAAAAACCCAGCCTCGCAATAGATGGTATTAACTACCAATTGCAATAAAGCCAAATGAGAGAATGATTGCGTAGATGACAACCGTTATTTGTAGGGCATTTTTCAGATTATGGTCCATAGACACCTCTGTCTTATTATTAATTTGTCGAGTCTCTATTTAAGTACTATCAGGTGTGTGAAGTATCTTCAAGAATCGTCGAAATTAGTCGCACAATATTGATGTAACCATCACAATTAGTAAGTGTATGGATAAGGATATACTCATGAATAACAAAGCAAATATAATGGCACTGATTACGCTTATCTCCGTTTCGAGCGTACATGCCTCGCCGGAGATCATCATTACTCCGATGGTGGGCTATACAGGCGGTGGCAGTGTCGAAGACCAGGACGGTAAAACCTATGATATGAAAGGGTCTGAAAACTACACCTTTGCGATTGAAACGCCATTTGAAAAAGGACGCATCGGCTTTTTCTATTCTAATCAAAGCTCTGAATTAGAAACGCTCAACCTAAGCTCCTCCATCCAATACCTGCACTTTCAAAGTAGCATTTACTACCCAGCTTCTTCTGTGTTGTCTGGTTATTTGGGGTTAGGCCTTGGTGCTTCTTACGTCGATGTAGACTGGGCAAAAGATAAGTATGGGTTCTCAACCTCTATCTTTGGTGGTTTAGAGTACAAATTTAGTGACCGATTAGCGTTAAACACACAACTACGTTGGTTAGGTACCGTTGTCGATAACGACACCTCCGGTGTTTGTAACATCCCAAGTAACGGGCAAGAGTGCATCATCCGCTTTGATACCGACTGGATGAACCAATTCCAAGCCAATGTCGGACTGAGTTTTACTTTCTAAGTATCGATGACCATCTCATACCAATAGAACCTCCGAATAGTTGGTCAGTTCAACTATAGAGTGTATGAATTTCAGTCATACGCTCTACTTTTAAATAAAGTCATATAACCTAATAAAACAGAAAAAATTAGACACATAAACCAATCAGAAAACCCCAAACCAATTCATACCTCTAAAATAACCATCATTTAACATCTTAAAGACCATAAGACCACAGTTATTAAACATACCTAATCTATTGCTTTAACCATTCTAACTAGGTAGGCTCATTAGCACGCATCAGCTGAATATTTCAGGTTATGCAAACACACATCAAACAATTAAGAATTATCCGCTGAGTCCTCCAATCGCTAACAACATAATAATCTAAACTTTTGCTTAATCACGGAAGATAAAGTAAACAGTCAAACCGTTTGCCTGTTTTAACTATCATCTCCTTACCAAGCACAGCGTGACGAGAAGCTTCATACCTCAGGGAAGTTGTAAAGGAGTTAAATATGAAGCGAGAACAGTGGGGATCCCGAGCAGGATTTATCCTTGCCGCAGTAGGATCTGCTATTGGTTTAGGAAACATTTGGCGTTTTCCATATATGGCTTATGAAAATGGCGGCGGTGCTTTTTTCATTCCATATCTATTTGCCATGCTTACGGCTGGTATCCCATTTATGATCCTAGAGTTCAGTATGGGTCAAAAATATCGTGGCTCTGCACCTGCAACCTTAGCGCGCATCAACTCAAAATTTGAGTGGCTTGGCTGGTTCCAAGTGGGTGTAGCGGCTGTCATCGCGGTCTACTATGTTGCCGTTATCGGTTGGGCAATTTCATACTTCGGTATGTCATTCAATCAAAGCTGGGGAACAGACACTAACGCATTCTTCTTCAGTGAATATCTAGCTCTAGGTGATAACTCACCGACGAACCTAGGTAGCATCCAATGGGGCATCGCTGGCGCAATGTTACTCGCTTGGGCAATCACTTATGCAGCTATCGTGGGTGGTGTTAAAGCTGGTATCGAACGTGCTTCTAAAGTAATGATGCCAGTGTTGTTCATAATGGTGATTTTGCTTATCGGACGCATGGTTTTCCTTCCTGGTGCTCTAGATGGTGTGAACTACATGTTCGAACCTGATTTCAGCAAGATCTGGGACGTAAAAGTATGGGCTGCTGCTTATGGACAAATCTTCTTCACGCTAAGTATCGGTTTTGCGATCATGCTGGCTTACTCAAGCTACCTGCCTGAAAAATCAGATATCACGAACAACGCGTTCATGACGGTTCTTATCAACTGTGGTTTCTCAATTCTTGCGGGTATTATGATTTTCTCTGTTCTTGGCTACATGGCTCAAGAACAAGGTAAACCATTAACTGAAGTTGTATCAGCAGGCGTTGGCCTTGCGTTTGTTACGCTACCTGCTGCGATTAATTTACTTCCAGCACCGTATATTCTGGGTCCACTATTCTTCTTTGCACTTGTTGTGGCTGGTTTAAGCTCTCATATCTCAATAATGGAAGCAGTAACATCTGCAATTATGGACAAGCTGAACTGGAGCCGTAAAAAAGCAGCAAGTATTGTTATTGGCGTTGGTGTTGTGGTGTCTATGGCATTTGCAACTAACGGCGGCCTACTTCTACTAGACCTAGTCGATCACTTCGCTAACAACGTCGGCATCATGGTAGGCGGATTCATTGAAATCCTTCTAATGGCATGGTTACTAAACAAAGTTAGCGATGTACGTGCGTACGTCAATGAGATTTCAGATTTCTCTATTGGCGTATGGTTTAACGTATGTTTACGCTTCGTCACTCCAGTTATGCTTGCAATCATTCTTGCAACAAAACTAAGCGCATTGTTTACAGACGGTTACGGTGGCTACGACCTGACTCTTGGTTGGGCAATGATCGCAGGATTACTAGCGATTGGCATTATCATAAATATGACAAGTAAGAAGGAAGCATAATCATGACAACGAGTGCGATTATTATGATGGTTCTTGGTCTTGGTATCACTTGGGGTGGTGCTGCAATTTGCATAAAGCGTGCAATGGACAAACAGAAATAACCTTATTTAAACCATTCAAAAATGCCAGCTACTAAGCTGGCATTTTTTGTCTCATCACCTAGAATTTGTAGGTGATACCCAGTGCACCACCCACTTGTAATTCAACACCTTTATACATGTCGAGCTCAGGGTGAACTTGCGCGTACGCATTCCAACCTTCGTAGAAGTTCACTTTAACACCTAAAGGCAAACGTAAGCCAAAATCATCATTCCACTCAGCCCAAGCACCTGCACCGACATACCAACTCAACGGAGCTTCAGTCTCAAACTGACCACGCTTCAAAATATAGTCAAATGCAGCACCGTCGTTGCCAATCGTGGCACGGTATTTCTGATCAAATTCGACAACGACACTCAGGTCTTGGTCAATGGCTAATCCAACTTCCAAATCTGGTGCTTCAGAAGCATGCACAAACGCGGCTCCGCTGCAGCACATAAGGCCGACCAAATAACGATGTTTCATAATATTCTCAGACTGTTTTTAAAAATGGTAGTGTACTGGGTTCACAAAGAGAGGTGTCATCGCTAGGTAAAAGCGAACTGGCGCTCAAGGTTCGGTATCGGCCTTCAACACATAGAGTTGAGTAGAACTAGTTGAGTAAGAAGAGCTTATACCAATCACAGTAAGTAAGTGTTCAGGAATAGCGCAGGAAAAAATCTTGAGAACAAGGCATAATTTTTTGATAAGTAGCTATTCTACAATCAAAAATTCTAACGAAGTTATCGAGGTTTTTAACAAGCTAGGATGACCAGTTATTTACTACGATTGGTATTAAACGTGAGGATATTTTGCATATTGCAGAAAACAAAAAAGGAGGCCGTAAGGCCTCCTTTCAATTTATTGAATCAGCGAATTAACCGTTGTTACGGATCCACTCATCCATGTCTGTCTTAAGGTTGTCAGACTTAGTACCGAAGATAGCTTGTACGCCACCAGCAACTACAACAACACCTGCAGCGCCTAGTTTCTTCAGTTTGTCTTGGTCAACAAGAGCGGTATCAGCTACTGCAACACGTAGACGAGTAATACAAGCGTCAAGACCAGTGATGTTCGCTTTACCACCGAATGCAGCAACTAGCTCACCAGCAAGTTCAGAACCTGTAGCAACTACTTCTTCTTCAGATTCGTCTTCACGCCCCGGAGTTTTAAGGTCAAGTGCTTTAATCACAGTGCGGAATACGATGTAGTAAATTGCAGCGTAAGCAACACCACATACAACCATTAGACCCATCTTAGACGCGTTGCCAGATAGAACTAGGAAGTCGATTAGACCGTGTGAGAAAGATGTACCGTGTACAAAACCTAGAGTGTTCGCAAGAACGTATGCTGAACCAGCTAATAGAGCGTGGATTGCGTACAGTACAGGAGCAACGAATAGGAATGAGAATTCGATTGGTTCAGTGATACCCGTTAGGAATGAAGTCAACGCAGCAGAAGCCATGATGCCCATTACTTTAGCGCGGTTTTCAGGTTTAGCTGAATGTGCAATCGCGATTGCAGCAGCAGGTAGACCGAACATCTTGAACATGTAACCACCAGCTAGCTGACCGAAGCCATTGCCCGCTGCACGAGATGCGTCATCAGCAACTAGGTAACAAGTAAGAACACCGTTTTGAGTTTCGCCAGCAGCGTTTACACAAGTACCAGCTTCGAAGAAGAAAGGTACGTTCCAAACGTGGTGAAGACCAAATGGAATCAGAGAACGCTCAACGATACCGTAGATACCAAACGCCACTTGTGGGTTTTGGTGAGCAGCCCAATCAGAGAACGCAGAGATAGCGCCGCCAACTGGTGGCCATACTACAGATAGTAGGATTGCTAGACCAATCGCAGAGAAACCTGTGATGATTGGCACAGCACGCTTACCAGCGAAGAAGCCAAGGTACTCTGGTAGTTGAATACGGAAGAAACGGTTGAATGCCCAAGCAGCAACACCACCGACTAGGATACCACCTAGTACACCAGTGTCGATTTTATCAACGCCCATTACACCAGCCATTACGCCTAGTGTAGCAGTCATGATGCCGTAACCAACGATAGCAGCTAGACCAGCTACACCGTCGTTATTAGTAAAGCCAAGTGCTACGCCTACTGCGAACAGTAGTGCCATTTGACCGAATACTGAACCACCCGCTTGTTCCATTAAGTTTGAAACGATTTCTGGAATGAAAGGAAGGTCTGCTGCACCGACACCTAGCAAAATACCCGCAACTGGTAAAACTGATACTGGTAGCATCAGAGACTTACCAACTTTCTGCAGGCTAGCAAAAAGGTTCTTAAACATGTTTATGCTCCTGATAAAGATAAAATAATTATATGGGTCCTAACGGCACACCCCCGTAGCCTATATGTTAGCACCCAGTGAAAATGTAACCATGTATTGCATTATATTTTCTGCCGCTAAATATATATTGATGGGGAACTAACTTTCTAGTCACTTACGAAATTTAGTTTCAAAACACGTCTTGGATCACATGTCAAATATAGAAATGCAATGCTTTACAAGCCACTAACTAGCTGAAAAATAAATAAATTATAATCCATCCCTATTATTTTACTGAGTAAATAAAATAGAGGGTAATGTTATTTTTAGTAACAAAATTACAAATGTTGTAATTCACGCTCTCAAGTTCAACATATTCCGTAAACATTAAAAAAAAACGCATTTTTGGTGATCAAAAACACAAAAAGGGAGCTTTCGCTCCCTTTTGTTTGTTTAGTTAGATTTCTATCGCAAAAAAAGTTTTTGGTAATTTTTGGTCGTTTGTTCAGCAACCTCTTTCATTGATACCCCTTTTAACTGGGCGATATAAGCCGCAACTTCGACTACATATGCAGGCTGATTCTCTTTACCACGATATGGAATTGGCGCCAAATATGGCGAATCCGTTTCGATCAGCAACCTATCTAGAGGTAGGTTTTTCACAACGTCTTTAAGTTCTGTGGCTTGTTTAAAGGTCACAATACCTGAAATCGAGATATAGAAACCTAATTCCATTGCTGCTTCAGCGAACGCTTGATCTTCAGTAAAGCAGTGAATCACACCACCACACTTCTCTGCTCCGCCATCGCGTAAAATAGCTAACGTATCTTCACGCGCGTTACGCGTGTGGATGATCAAAGGTTTATTAAGCTCAACAGCCAACTCAACGTGCTGCTTGAACCTGAGCTGTTGTAGCTCTGCAGTCTCTGGTTGGTAATGATAATCTAGGCCAGTTTCACCAATAGCTACCACTTTCGGGTTGCTCGCGTACTCACGCATTCTTTCTAAACAGAAGTCGCTCTCTACGTCGAGAGGGTGAACGCCACACGAAGCCTTAACGTTATCAAACGGCGAGATCATCTCAAGCATGTTTTCAAACGAATCCAACGTCACACCGACAGAAAGCAGTTGGTCAACGTTGGCTGCTTTCGCTTTATTAACCACGTCTTCTACGCTGGTGTGTAAATCTTGGTAATCCAGTTTGTCTAAATGACAATGGGAATCTACGAACATGTTTCCTCGCAAGTGGCTATCAGCCAATTCATTATGAGTAGCTCCGTATTGAGCCCAGGGTGTTGCTTTAACTGCTCAATCAATATCAGCAGTTTATTCGACGCTGCATAAGCACTTTGATAAGACATCACCTCACACAGTGCTTTCGCACTCGGAATGATAGCCTGATTAGCTAAACCAAAATGCAGCTTTTGTACATCTGACAATAAATGCCAAAGCCAGCTAAGTTGAATCAAAGGGTCTTTGCTAAGCTCTGTAGAGAACTTCAGCATGTCGGGTTGAGTGCCTTTTATCACATTCACAAAGCCATCGAGCGCTTTTGTTGAAGCTTCGACGCCACCTTGATCAAACATTGCTTTCGCTTTCAGGGGGGCGTTGTCGTTCAATGTCAGTATGTACTGAGGAACCGTTTTACCAACTTCTCCATTTAACCATGCCGATCCTGCATCCAATTGTGGACACACCACATTAAATTGCTGGCAACGGCTAAGAATAGTTGGCATTAAGCGATTACTGTTGCGCGTTGAAAGGATGAAAATACAATTACTCGCAGGTTCTTCCAGTGTTTTCAACAGCGCATTAGACGCCGATTCATTCATCGCTTCAGCCGGACTAAGCAAAATGACACGCAAGCCACCCAACTGTGACGACTGTTGAGCCCAGCGGTTACTCGCACGCACTTGGTCAACGGTAATCGATTTACCTTCTTTCTCAGGTTCGATTACATGGAAATCAGGGTGACTCCCCGACTTCATTAATTCACAGCTGTGACAAAAGCCGCATGCTTCACTTTCGTAGTTAACACACATCAGTGCCGACGTGAGCTGACTAACCAGCGCTTCCACGCCCAGCCCTTCAGGCGCATTAACGATCACAGAGTTAGGAAAACGTTCTGCATCGAGACTTTTTTTCCACTCACTCCATACAGGTGTGAGCCAAGAATAAACTTCAGCCATGACTACCTACTGTTTATCGAGCCAAGCACCTAGCGCAACTTTAATATCAGCAGCCACTTGCTCAATCTCTTGCTGTGCATTAATCACGAGTACAGAATCGTCTTGCCCTGCAATTTCTAAGTAACGCTCACGCGTGCGATCGAAAAATGAGATGTCCATCTTTTCAATTCTATCAAGCTCACCACGACCTCTAGCGCGTTCAAGCCCGACTCTAGGGTCTAGGTCCAAATATAGTGTTAAATCTGGCTTAAAGCCGCCTAGCGTGGTTGCTTTCAGTGATTCCATAGTGCTACGAGCGATCTGACGACCACCACCTTGGTATGCTTGAGAAGACATATCATGGCGATCACCCAACACCCATTTACCACTGTCTAGTGCAGGCTTGATGACGTTTTCTACTAATTGAACACGCGCTGCGTACATCAGCAGCAACTCAGTCATGTCTTGAAGCTTCTCGCCCTCGTGTTCTTCTTTGACCAACGAGCGCATCTTCTCGGCAAGCACGGTACCACCGGGTTCACGAGTATTAACGATGTCAGCGACACCAGCTGTTTTCAATGTCTCAACGATGGCATTGATTGCTGTACTTTTGCCAGCACCTTCAAGGCCTTCAACCACGATAAATTTCGACTGATTCATAATTCTTTCTTTATTTGTTTTTTCTTAATTGCTTTAAGTAAGCTCGTACTGCACGGTTATGCTCAGTCAAACTCTTTGAAAATACGTGACCGCCGGTTCCACTCGCAACAAAATAAAGGTAGTTGCTCTTCTCTGGATTCAGAGCCGCGTTGATAGACGCTTTACCCGCCATCGCGATCGGTGTTGGCGGCAAACCGCTCATTGTATAGGTGTTGTACGGCGTTGGTGTGCGTAGATCTTTCTTACGAATATTGCCTTTGTAGCTATCGCCCATGCCGTAGATAACCGTTGGGTCAGTTTGCAAACGCATACGCTTGTTCAAGCGGTTAACGAATACAGAAGACACACGCTCACGCTCAGAAGCGACAGCAGTCTCTTTCTCGATGATAGACGCAAGAATTAAAGCTTCATAAGGCGATTTAAGAGGCAGTTTATCGGCTCTATTTTCCCACTCATCATTGACCACGTTCATTAGATCTCGGTGGGCACGTTTCAACAAATCTAAATCCGTTGTGCCATAGGTGTAGTGGTATGTTTCCGCTAAGAAAAGGCCTTCTAGCTTTTCATTTTCAATACCAAGCTTTTGTGCGATCTCTTTTTCAGAGACATCATTCAACGTCTGCTGAATGAATTCGTTGTCTTTTAGCTGAACAAGCCACTCGTCAAAACGACTGCCTTCTACAAAGGTAATGGTAAATTGGTGCTCCTTCCCTTCTACAAGCACTTGTAGCGCCTGCTCTAAGGTTAAACCCGGTTCAAGCAGGAATGTACCCGCTTTTACGTCTACAAGCTCAGGATGTAACTTACGGATTAATTTCTCATAAGGAGAAGCCTCGAAAAGCCCCTCGTTAATCAACTGGGCTAGAACGCGGTTAAAGCTGCTACCTGAAGCAACAGTCACGACTTGTGGTTTTTCTAATTGAATAACTTGTTTCAGGTTATCTTGCGCTTGGTTGTAAACATAAAAACCAGCAGCCGCGGCTGCGATTAGGCACAAGATAATAAAAATAAATAACTTTTTGATCACGAGTTTAGTTGTCCTTGAAGGCTACGAGTAACGGTTCCAATGTTGAATTGGGTATCACTAATACGGGTAACTGGGGCAACCCCTAAAATGGAGTTGGTCATGAAAACCTCATCAGCTTGCATGAGTTGAGATAAGCAGTAGTCACTAATAGTAACGGAAAATTCAGCTTGATTCAGCGCGGTTAACACTTGCTTACGCATAACCCCTGCAACGCCACTTTGCGTCAGTTGAGGAGTGTGAATCGTCTGCCCTTTTCGCCAAAACAGATTAGCCATGGTGGTTTCAATCACGTTACCTGATATATCCAGAACCACGCCATCCACTTCACCGGCCTGATCCATTTCATCTTTCATCAAGATTTGCTCAAGGCGATTATTGTGCTTATGACCGGCCAATAATGGGCTCAAACCCAGTGCTTGTTGGCAGATACCGAGGTCTACACCGGAATCTTGCCACGCGGAATAATGATTTGGGTAATCAAATGTACTGATGGTTATCGTTGGCTTGGCGATATTCTTGGCACTGTAGCCACGACCGCCAGCCCCACGGCTAACGTGCAGCTTGAGCCCTGCTTTTTCATTATGAGGCTTGTTTTTATCTTGAAGATTCGTTGAACCATTAAGGCTCTTTGTACCAGGAAGCGCATTGTGTTGGATATGTTCAAGTGCATTATCGAGCCAAAGGTTAACCGTATTCCAATCAAGTTCGGAAATGCGTAACGCTTTAAGACAATCATCAACACGACGCTGATGATCGTGAAAATATTGAATCTGGCCATCTTGAACAAGCATGGTAGTAAAACAGCCGTCTCCATACTGAAACGAGCGATCTAAGATATCGACAGTTTGCTGACTTTCTCCATCAACCCAAAACATGTTTTTCCCCATAAAAAGAAACGGCTCAATGCTAAAGCATCGAGCCGTTTAAAAACAGTTCTAATTATGACTATCTACGATGTTTGACTCTTATATAAGATGATTAAATCTTTTTGAAGATCAAACAGCCGTTAGTACCACCGAAACCGAATGAGTTACATGCAGCATATTCCATACCGCTAACTTTACGCGCAGTGTGAGGTACTAAGTCAATATCTAAGCCTTCTTCAGGATCATCTAAATTGATTGTTGGTGGAACAATTTGATCAATTAGAGACATCGCAGTGATGATCGCTTCAGCAGAACCCGCAGCACCTAGAAGGTGGCCAGTCATTGATTTCGTAGAAGAAACCAAGACTTGCTTGCTGCCTGCTTCGCCAAGAGCACGCTTGATGCCCTTCACTTCCGCTACGTCACCTGCAGGAGTCGAAGTACCGTGTGCGTTAACATAACCGATTTGTTCACCAGTAATGCCAGCATCACGCATAGCCGCTTCCATTGCTAGTGCGCCACCAGAACCATCTTCACTTGGAGATGTCATGTGGTAAGCGTCACCCGACATACCGAAGCCAACTAGCTCACAGTAAATCTTAGCGCCACGAGCTTTAGCATGTTCATACTCTTCAAGAACCATCATGCCTGCACCGTCACCAAGAACGAAGCCGTCACGGCCTTTGTCCCATGGACGAGAAGCTTTTTGAGGCTCATCGTTGCGAGTAGACAGTGCTTTAGCCGCACCAAAACCGCCCATACCTAGTGGTGTCGATGCTTTTTCAGCACCACCCGCTAGCATTGCGTCAGCATCGCCGTATGCAATCATACGAGCCGCGTGGCCAATGTTATGTAGGCCAGTCGTACATGCTGTAGAGATCGCGATGTTTGGACCGCGTAGGCCACGCATGATAGACATGTGACCCGCAATCATATTCACGATCGTCGACGGTACGAAGAACGGGCTGATTTTACGAGGGCCTTTTTCAGTTAGAGCCTTGTGACCGGCTTCGATCAAACCAAGACCACCAATACCAGAACCGATAGCAACGCCTACACGAGGAGCGTTTTCTTCAGTAATAGTTAGGGCTGAATCATCTAAAGCTTGAATACCTGCTGCGACGCCGTACTGGATGAACAAGTCCATCTTACGAGCATCTTTTTTAGTCATATACTCTTCGCAGTTAAAGTCTTTAACTAGACCTGCAAAACGAGTTGAGAAATTGGTTGCGTCAAAATGATCGATATTAACGATACCACTTTGACCAGCTAGCAGGGCTTTCCAAGAAGATTCTACAGTGTTGCCTACCGGCGACAACATACCCATGCCAGTGACAACTACACGACGCTTGGACACGATATTACACTCCGGGGATTGAGGTGATTTAAGATGAGGATAGATGAGTTAGATAAAACACAGGCGGTCGAGGTGACCGCCTGGGAGAGATTATTACTGAGCGCTAGTTACGTAATCGATAGCAGCTTGAACAGTAGTAATTTTCTCAGCTTCGTCATCTGGAATCTCAGTGTCGAATTCTTCTTCTAGAGCCATTACTAGCTCAACTGTGTCTAGAGAATCTGCACCTAGGTCATCAACGAAAGAAGCTTCGTTTTTAACTTCAGCTTCGTCTACACCTAGCTGTTCAACAATGATTTTCTTTACGCGTTCTTCGAGGTTGCTCATTTTTTCTTTTCCTTTACAGAGTTCGCTTTATGCGATGTTTTCCGTAGTTTATTCAATCTATTGAAAGTTGCAAGGTCAACTTTTCTGGTCAAACCACAATTTTCACGATTTTAACCGAAATTACGTATGATCTTGACTTAAATCATGCACAAATGTTGCACATAATTTACACCATGTACATACCGCCATTGACGTGAAGTGTTTCACCTGTGATATAAGCTGCCGCAGGTGACGCCAAAAATACCACAGCTTCAGCGATTTCGCGAGGGTCACCTAGTCGACCTGCTGGTACATTCGCCAAAGTTACTGCACGTTGGTCATCATTTAGCGCTTTAGTCATGTCAGTTTCGATGAAACCAGGTGCTACAGTGTTCACTGTAATACCACGAGACGCAACTTCACGAGCCATTGATTTAGTAAAACCAATTACGCCTGCTTTTGCAGCTGCGTAGTTAGCTTGACCAGCGTTACCCATAGTACCAACTACAGAACCAACGTTTACGATACGTCCTTGACGCTTCTTCATCATGCCACGCAATACAGCTTTAGACATGCGGAAGATAGGCGTTAGGTTAGTATCGATGATGTCATTCCACTCATCGTCTTTCATACGCATAAGTAGGTTATCACGAGTGATACCTGCGTTGTTAACTAGAATGTCAATCGCACCGAATTCATCGTTGATGGTTTTCAGTGTAGCTGCAATTGAGTCAACATCCGTTACATTAAGAGCAAGACCTTTACCGTTCTCACCTAGGTACTCACTGATTGCAGCAGCGCCGCCTTCAGACGTAGCAGTACCGATAACTTTAGCACCACGCTCAACTAAAAGTTCAGCGATTGCACGACCGATACCACGGCTTGCGCCTGTAACTAGTGCAACTTTGCCTTCTAAATTCATCATAACTTCTCTATTAAGTGTTTATTTACTTAGCAGCTTCTAGTGATGCAGTGTCATTAACTGCAGCAGCTGTCATAGTTTTTACGATTCGTTTTGTTAGACCGGTAAGAACTTTACCTGGGCCTAATTCTAGTAGCTTCTCTACGCCTTGCTCATTCATAGCTTGTACGCCTTCAGTCCAACGAACTGGGCTGTACAGCTGGCGAACAAGTGCGCTTTTGATTTTTGCCGGGTCTGTTTCAGCAATAACATCAACGTTATTGATAACAGGCAGTGCCGGCGTGTTGAACTCTAGAGCTTCTAGAGCAACCGCTAGCTTGTCTGCTGCAGGCTTCATAAGGGCACAGTGAGACGGCACAGATACTGGTAAAGGAAGTGCACGTTTAGCGCCCGCTTCTTTACATAGTGCACCAGCGCGCTCTACTGCTGCTTTGTTACCCGCGATAACAACTTGGCCAGGTGAATTGAAGTTAACTGGAGACACAACTTCGTCTTGTGCCGCTTCTTCACACGCTTTAGCAATCGCCTCATCATCTAGACCGATGATTGCGTACATTGCACCAACGCCCGCAGGAACCGCTTCTTGCATCAGTTGACCACGTAGTTCAACTAGCTTGATCGCTTCTTTAAAGTCGATAACACCCGCACACACTAGTGCAGAGTATTCGCCTAGGCTGTGGCCGGCTAGGTTTGCAGGTTGCTCTAGACCAAGCTCTTGCCATACACGCCAGATTGCAACAGACGCTGTTAGTAGAGCCGGTTGAGTACGGAAAGTTTCATTTAGATTTTCTACTGGACCATCTTGAACCAATGCCCATAGATCGTAACCAAGTGCTTCTGAAGCTTCAGCAAATGTCTTTTTAACAACATCATACTGTTCGCCTAGGTCAGCAAGCATACCGATAGCTTGAGAGCCTTGGCCTGGGAATACGATAGCAAATTTGCTCATAGTAATTTTCCTTTAAGCAAAGTAAAAAATTGAATAAGGCACATAAGTTATGTGCCTTGTTTGTTGATTATCGCTTGGGGTTAGAATTTAACTAACGCAGAACCCCAAGTGAAGCCGCCGCCAAATGCTTCAAGTAGAAGCGTTTGGCCACGTTTAATTCGCCCGTCGCGAACAGCCTCATCAAGGGCCGTTGGTACGGTAGCTGCCGACGTATTGCCGTGCTTATCAAGAGTAATCACAACTTGATCAAGCGACATCGTCAGCTTTTTAGCGGTTGCCGAAATAATACGGTAGTTCGCTTGATGTGGAACTAACCAATCAAGCTCTGACTTATCCATATTGTTCGCAGCTAATGTGTCTTTCACTAGCTTAGAAAGCTGAGTTACCGCCACTTTAAATACTTCGTTGCCCGCCATGTGCAACCATTTGTCCGCATCACCGCCACGCTCTGGAACTTCGAGGCTTAGAAGCTCACCATATTTACCGTCAGAGTAAATGTGAGTAGACAAAATACCTGGCTCTTCGCTTGCGCCAACAACCACCGCACCTGCAGCATCACCAAATAAGATGATAGTAGAGCGGTCAGTCGGATCACAGGTTTTTGACAGTGCATCCGCACCGATTACCAAAACGTTCTTACACATGCCAGTCTTGATGTGTTGATCAGCAACAGACAGTGCGTAGACAAAGCCAGAACACGCCGCAGCTAAATCAAACGCAGGGCAGCCTTTGATACCAAGCTTGCCTTGTACCTGACATGCCGAAGACGGAAATGTGTGGCTACTGCTGGTTGTCGCAACGATGATTAAATCAATATCTTCTTTGTCGATACCTGCCATTTCAATGGCATTCTCAGCAGCGTAAAACGCCATATCCGCAACAGTTTCGTTTTCCGCTGAAATACGACGCTCTTTAATACCTGTTCTAGCAACGATCCACTCATCGCTAGTCTCTACCATTTTCTCTAAGTCTGCGTTAGTACGCACCTGAGATGGCAAGTAGCTGCCAGTACCTAAAATTTTGCTATACATGAAGACTAATAATGCCTCTCGAGTAAAACCGCTTCCAAACGATCGCTAATGCGACTGGGGACTTGTCGTTTGACCTCGTGTACTGCCTCACCAATCGCGTTGACGACTGCAGACACATCAGCACTTCCATGGCTTTTAATGACAATGCCGCGCAATCCTAACAAACTTGCGCCGTTATACTGGTCGGGGTTCAAGGTTTTTAATTCAGTAAATAGCTCAGAAAACAACATTCTGGCGATCCAACCCTTTATTGTTGAAGCCATCATGCGCGTTTTTAGCTTATCAATAAAGAGCTGAGCCGTACCTTCACACGTTTTTAAGCAGACATTGCCCACAAATCCATCACATACGACGACATCAGCAGCATCTTGAAGTAATTGATTACCTTCAATATAGCCTATGAAGTTCACAGACTGAGTATTCGACAACATTTCAGCGCATCGTTTTACAAGGTCATTGCCTTTGATTTCTTCAGCGCCGATATTCAAGATAGCGACACGAGGCACGCGACCTAAATGTTGTTCTGCTAATGCACTGCCCATTACGGCAAACTGAAACAGTGAATCCGCGTCACTAGAAACGTTCGCTCCTAAATCAAGCATCCATGTACGGTTGCCAGAAGCGGTAGGCAAAGCTGAAACCAATGCAGGCCTATCAATACCAGGAAGGAGTTTGAGTCGGAAACGAGATAACGCCATCAGTGCGCCGGTGTTGCCACCACTCACACAAGCATCAGCTTGTGACTCGGCAACCAGATCGATAGCAGCACGCATAGAGCTACCCTGACTGTTGCGTAGGGCCAGTGAAGGTTTTTCAGAATTGGAAATGACTCGATCACAATGCTGGATACTCAAACGAGAATCAGGCATTCGACCTAATGAAGATAATTGAGATGTGATCGCGTTTCGATCACCTATTAGAATGACTTTTAGCTCTGGGAAATACGACAGTGCCTGCACGGCGGCAGGCACTGTAACACGAGGACCGAAGTCCCCGCCCATTGCATCAAGCGCAACGGTTAGATTTTGCAAAGGTCAACCTTACTTGTTGATAACCTTTTTGCCGCGGTAGAAACCTTCGGCAGTCACGTTGTGACGTAGGTGAGTTTCACCTGAAGTTGCGTCTACAGAAAGTGCAGCTGTAGTTAGCGCATCGTGTGAACGACGCATGCCACGCATTGAACGTGATTTCTTGCTCTTTTGTACGGCCATTGACCCTACTCCTATGTAAATTCTTAAAGATACTTACTAATAAGTTACTTCTTTAAGTTTTTTAAAACATCAAATGGATTCGGCTTTTTATCTTCCTCAATTTCTTCAGGAAGTTCACCAAACACCAAGTTATTTGAGTTAACGCTACATTTCGCATCGTCGTGCATTGCTATTTGTGGCAATCCAAGGATGAACTCGTCTTCAACTAATTGAATCAGGTCTAACTCACCGTACTCGTTCAGATCTACCAAATCGTACTCTTCCGGTGCTTCCTCTTCACTTTTCTCGCTGTAAACAGGAGTATAAGTAAATTGGACATCGCACTCATGTGCGAAAACCTCATTACAACGTTGACACTCTAAATCGACTTCGACGTTAGCTTTACCAGAGATAACGACTAATCGTTGTTCATCAAGCCCAAATGACATTGAGACTTGCGCGTCACGTTTTACGCCTTCAGTTGTTTCGGTTAAACGCTTTAAAAGACTGACTTGAATGATACCATCCATATCGAGTCGTTTTTGAGCCGTTCTTGCCGGATCAACTGTACGCGGTATTTTTTCCTTTTGCATAGGGCGCGAATCTTATCTTCCAAATCGTGTTTAGTCAAAGGAAATGGCAAAAAAAATGTACTTTCCTACCTTTCCTGTTCAGAGCATTATGAATAGCAGGCTAAGTTACGTTATCCTGAACTAAATGCTTACACGAATTGTAAATTAAAATGAGAAATTACCAACTAGTTTTAGCTTCTACATCTCCATTTAGGCAAGAGATCCTCAAAAAACTACAGTTAGACTTTGTCACAGCGAAGCCTGACTGCGATGAAACGCCACTTCCAGAAGAGACTCCTCAACAATTGGTAATGCGTCTTGCTGAAACCAAAGCCAAGTCTTGTGCTGTCGAACAACCAAGCCTAGTGATTGGTTCCGATCAAGTATGTGTGATTGACGAAGAAATCATTGGCAAACCTCATACTCGTGAGAAAGCGATTGAGCAATTGTCTCGTCAAAGTGGTAAGAGCATCACTTTCTATACTGGGATAACGGTATGGAACAGCGAGACCAATAAAGCTGACACGCGTCTCGACACCTTTGTTGTGCATTTCCGCGATTTAACTGAGCAACAGATCATTTCTTATGTTGAGAAAGAGCAGCCTTATTACTGCGCGGGCAGTTTTATGTGCGAAGGGTTAGGTATTGCATTGTTTAAACAGATGGAAGGTAAAGACCCAAACACGCTGATCGGCTTACCTCTGATCGATTTAGTCGATATGCTTGAGGCACAAGGAATGAACGTGTTGTAAGCAATACTTACGACTCTGTTGGAGATTCCCTACTCCTTCCTTCGTCAGTCTAGGGAATGACGGAACGCGTAATTTTATCTAATCCGCTAATGATATAGAACGTGACCTTAAAAAGTCATCATCCTCAAGAGCGAGGAACGAGCGAGTTGGGGAGCTTCTGCAACATATGAAAACAAAAAAAGGTTGACGATATTCGTCAACCTTTTCCATTTGATGCATCTGATACTCAATTCACGAAAAATCTCGTGTCTTCTTAAAGCTTACGTAAACCAGTTAAGGCTTTCTCTAGCCTTCTTTCCATTGGCGCCGAGATATCCATCTTCTCTTCGCTACCCGGGTGGATAAACTTGATGTTGGCTGCATGTAAGAACAGACGATTCAGTCCTACTTTACCCGTATAAGCATCGAAACGACGATCACCGTAACGATCATCCCAAGCTATTGGATGACCAGTATACTGAGCGTGCACACGGATTTGGTGTGTACGGCCTGTAATTGGGCTAGCTTGAATCAACGTCGCCTCTTGGAATTTCTCTAAAACCTTAAAGCGGGTTTCAGAAGCTTTACCATTCGGGTTCACTCGAACAATGCTATTCACTTCATTTTTTAACAAAGGTGCGTTGACGACTTTACAGCTGTTCTTCCATTCGCCCATCACTAAAGCGAAATAGTATTTTTGAACCGTTTTTTCACGGAACTGTGCTTGAAGGTGTCTTAGCGCCGAGCGCTTCTTAGCAACAAGCAAAATGCCAGACGTATCTCTATCAATACGGTGCACTAACTCAAGAAAACGAGCATCAGGGCGAAGAGCACGCAATGCTTCAATCGCGCCAAACTTCAAGCCGCTGCCACCATGAACCGCAGTACCTGATGGTTTATTGAGAATCAGCATGTGATCATCTTCATAGATGATGCACTGTTCCAATTCCGAAACCTTATTGAGTTTCGTGCTCGGTACATTCTCTTCCGTTTTCTCTTCAATAGTAACGGGAGGGATACGTACTAAGTCGCCAGCTTTTAGTTTGTACTCAGCCTTGATACGTTTCTTGTTAACGCGGACTTCGCCTTTACGCACGATTCGGTAAATCATGCTTTTCGGGATGTTTTTTAATTGGTTGCGTAAGAAGTTATCAATACGCTGACCAGCCATATCTTCGTCAATGTCGACAAATTGGACTTGGGTTCTAATTTCGCTCATTGGGTTATTGTATCACTGTCACTTTTGATAATTGAGATTTTCTTAACCCTATTCTGAACTTATTTATCTAAAATCCCTGCGACTCTATCCCTAAAAGGGCATTGAAGTTCTATATTTCTTTGATTCTTCGAACAAAAAAGCAGCAAGCTTCCTGCAAATTAAAATATCAATTGATAAATTATTTATAGACAGTGAGTTAGAGCTATCAAAACCCAAACAAAAACTGTTTTTTTTACCGCATTACGACAAAGCAGATTGCTGTGTTTACCGACCACTGCTATAGTTCACAGCTGCTATCAATGGATTGACTAATATTTAAACAGCTAACCATTCATAAGCAAGTAAATGAGTAGATGACTCAGATTAGACAGTGCTGCAATCGGCGTAAGACACGGTCAACTGAGTTCCTTATCGCTCTACTCACGTACACTCATGTTGAGTATTCACCGCCACATCGCGGATCATAGGCTAACTCCCTATGATGACTGACGTGCCCCAGAGCATCCCTCTCCAGCCGGGAGGCTGCACCGATAAAGCCATGGGATCTGGCACCATGAGAAACGAACTAAAGCGATAAGACCAATGATGAAAATAAGAAAAGACAATGAGAATTTCTAAATGAAAAGAATGTTAATTAACGCAACTCAAAAAGAAGAGTTGCGTGTCGCTTTGGTTGATGGCCAGCGACTGTTCGATCTAGATATCGAAAGTCCAGGTCACGAATCAAAGAAAGCGAATATCTACAAAGGACGTATTACCCGTATTGAACCAAGCCTAGAAGCGGCATTTGTTGATTACGGCGCAGAACGTCACGGTTTCCTCCCTCTTAAAGAAATTGCCCGCGAATACTTCCCTGAAGGTTATACATACCAAGGCCGTCCTAGCATTAAAGAAGTGCTAAGAGAAGGACAAGAAGTAATCGTACAAGTTGAGAAAGAAGAACGTGGTAGCAAAGGCGCTGCACTGACAACTTTCATCTCTTTGGCGGGTAGTTACTTAGTTCTTATGCCAAATAACCCTCGCGCTGGCGGTATTTCTCGTCGTATCGAAGGTGATGAACGCACTCAACTGAAAGCAGCATTAAGCACTCTTGAGCTTCCTCAAGGTATGGGCTTAATTGTGCGTACAGCGGGTGTAGGCAAAAGTGCAGAAGAGCTAGAGTGGGACTTGAACGTTCTATTGAATCACTGGGGCGCTATCAAGCAAGCTTCTGATTCAAATGCAGCTCCTTTCCTTATTCACCAAGAAAGTAACGTTATCGTTCGTGCGATTCGTGACTATCTACGTCGTGATATTGGCGAGATTCTAATCGACAGCAATACTATTTTTGAACGTGCACAAGCGCACATTCAATTAATACGCCCAGATTTCATGAATCGCGTTAAGAAATACGATGGTGAAGTACCACTATTCAGCCATTACCAGATTGAAAGCCAGATCGAATCTGCTTTCCAACGTGAAGTTCGTCTTCCATCTGGTGGTTCTATCGTAATCGACCCAACAGAAGCTCTGACTTCTATCGATATCAACTCTGCTCGTGCAACAAAGGGCGGCGATATCGAAGAAACAGCACTTAACACTAACCTAGAAGCAGCCGATGAAATTGCACGTCAATTACGTCTACGTGACCTAGGTGGTCTTGTTGTTATCGACTTTATCGATATGACTCCGGTTCGCCACCAACGCGAAGTAGAAAGCCGTCTACGTGATGCCGTTCGTTTAGATCGCGCACGTGTTCAGATTGGTCGTATTTCTCGCTTTGGTCTTCTAGAGATGTCTCGTCAACGTTTGAGTCCATCACTAGCAGAAGCAAGCCACCACATTTGTCCTCGTTGTACAGGTACTGGTGTTGTTCGTGATAACGAATCTCTAGCACTATCTGTTCTACGTCTGATCGAAGAAGAAGCTCTAAAAGACAACACTGCGCAAGTTCTTGCTGTAGTCCCTGTTCCTATCGCTTCTTACCTATTGAACGAAAAACGTCGCTCAGTAAACCACATCGAGAAGAACCAAGAAGTTAAGATCACTGTAGTTCCTAACTCTGACATGGAAACACCGCACTTTGAGGTTATCCGTGTTCGTGAAGGTGAAGAGTTCGACCTACTGTCTTACTTGCTGCCTACCAAGCTAGAAGCTCTAAAAGAAGCAGAAAGCAAAGAGCCTGCAGAACAGACTATTCGTCCTAAGAAGATCGAAGAGCCAGCTCTTAAAGGCTTCGCAGCTCCTGCTCAATCAGCACCGACTCCAGCTCCAGCACCTAAAGCTGTAGAAGAGAAAAAAGCTGAATCAGCAGCGACTCAAGAACCAGGTTTAGTTGGTCGTTTCTTCAAAGCTATCGGTAGCTTCTTATTTGGCTCTTCAACTCAAGAAGAGAAAAAAGAAGAAGAGAAGCAAGAAGAGAAACCTAAGAACAATCGCAACAACGGCAACCGTCAACGCCGTGATCGTAACGATAACCGTCGTCGTAACCAACGTGGTGAGCGTGGTGACAATCGTAACGAAAACCGTGACAACAAACGCCGTCGTAAACCAGTTCGTGATGAGAAACCTGAAGAGCAGAAAGAAACTGCTCCACAGCAAAATCGCCAGCCTCGTAAGCCTAAGCAAGACCGTCGCAATAAGTCACGTGATGAGCAGAAGCAACGCGAAGAGCTAGCACCATCTAAATTAGCAGAAGAAGGTCTACAGCTAGCGGCAGAAGCTCAAGCTGATAAACTAGAAGCGCCTAAGGCTAAGCCAGAAGCGAAAGCAGCTAAGATTAAAGAGCGTCGTCAGCGTCGTAAACTGAACAAACAAGTTCGTATTAAAGACCAACAAGCTGAAGCTTCAGAAAACTCGTCAAATGAGTCTGCTGTTGCTAAAGAACAGTCTATTGCGAAAGAACAATCAGTAGCTCAAGAGCAAAAAGTTGCGGAACAAGTAGAAGCAACTCAAGCAAACGCTGATGAACAAACAGAACAGGAAGAGCCGAAGCAACGTCGCAACCGTCGTTCTCCACGTCACCTACGTGCAAGTGGTCAACGTCGTCGTCGCGGTCGTGATCGTCGTCCTAACCCATTCCGCCTACGTAAAGGTGGTGTAGCTTCTCCAGAGATGGCTATGGGTAAAGTGATGCCTCGCTTCATTCCAAAACCTCACCATAATCAGGCAAAACCTGAAGTGGCTGAAGTTCAAGTAGCAGTTGAAACTCAAGTTGCTGTACAGGAGCAAAACGTAGCTCAAGAGACGGCACCACAAAGTAACACAGCTATTGCTGGCGGCTTTGCATGTCCTGAACTTGCGATGGGTAAAGTCATTATCCGCCGTGAAGAAGCTGGAACTGTCGTTGAAACTCAGGTAACTGAAGCTCCTGCGGTAGTTGAAACTGAGAAAGTTGAAACTCCAGTGATTGCTGAAACTGCGAAAGTTGAATCGCCTGTTGTAGCAGAAGCTGTGCAAGTAGAAGCAACACCAGTTGTTGAAGCTGAAGCACCTAAAGCTGAAAGTGTAAAAGTAGAAGAAGCTCCTGTGGTAAAAGCAGAAGCTCCTAAAGCGGCACCAAAGGCCGCTGTTGCTAAAAAACAAGCAGGTTCACCAATGACTAAAGCTCCTGGTCCTCAAGAGATCAAAGAGATTCAAGTTGTTGCGGCTCCATTCCGTACTGAGCGTTTTGTATCGAAAGGTGCAGGTAGCCAAGCAGCGTCAAATAAAGCCGGCGCAGGCATGACTAAACCTCAATACTAATGAGCTTCGCAGAGTAATCTGCAGAGAACTATCTAAGGGCGACTTATTCATAAGTCGCCCTTTTTTTATATCCACAGTTCCGATTAGTTATAATAGATATATTACTCAAAATAGGGTTCAACCTTGAACTTAATCACATTTTTGGGTAGCATTCGCGCACTTATATTTTCGACACTTAGCTATTGCCGCTCTTTTTCATCACTGTTTGGCTACGCAATACATTCGTGTCGGTAAACCCATTTTAAGCATAGCTGAGCAAACATGTTCGAATTCCCACAATTTTCAAAGCACTCTGTAAAAAATGATGTGCTTTCAGGTCTTACCGTAGCCTTAGCTCTGGTACCTGAAGCCGTAGCATTCGCCTTTGTTGCAGGCGTTGACCCAATGGTTGGTCTTTACGCAGCATTCATCGTAGGTTTAATCACTTCTGTCTTCGGCGGTCGTCCAGG
The DNA here is from genome assembly GCF_041439605.1 of Vibrio sp. 1F169. Classification (NCBI taxonomy): domain Bacteria; kingdom Pseudomonadati; phylum Pseudomonadota; class Gammaproteobacteria; order Vibrionales; family Vibrionaceae; genus Vibrio; species Vibrio sp. 1F169. Next base: position 23,763 of record NZ_JBGOOI010000002.1, read on the forward strand.
TATGATTTCTGGTGCAACTGGCGCAATGGCTGTTGTAATGGTTAGCCTAGTAGCAACCCATGGCGTTCAATACCTCTTTGCGGCAGTTATGCTAGCCGGCCTTCTTCAAATTGCAGCGGGTGTATTCAAGCTAGGTAAATTTATCCGTATCGTTCCACACCCAGTAATGATTGGTTTCGTGAACGGTTTAGCGATCGTTATCTTCTTAGCGCAGCTTGGACAATTTAAAGCGCCAGACGTAACAGGTGCCTTAACTTGGTTACCAAGCGGTCAAATGACACTAATGCTAGGTCTAGTAGCCCTTACAATGGCTATCATCCACTTCCTACCTAAGCTAACAACAGCAGTACCATCTTCATTGGTTGCTATTGTTACAGTAACAGCTTTGGTTGTAGGCCTTGATCTTGAAACTCGCACTGTTGTTGATTTCCTACGCACTATGTCTGGTGACGAAGCTGCAACACTAGCGGGCTCTCTACCAACATTCTCTATTCCAGCAGTACCGTTTAGCCTAGAAACGCTATACATCATCCTGCCTTACGCAGTGATTCTTGCTGCGATTGGTCTAATCGAATCACTACTAACGCTAACCGTACTAGACGAAATGACAAACACTCGTGGTCAATCTAACCGTGAATGTGTTGGTCAAGGTATGGCGAACGTGACGTGTTCAGTATTTGGCGCGATGGGTGGTTGTGCGATGATCGGTCAATCGATGATCAACGTAAACTCAGGTGGTCGTGGTCGTCTTTCAGGTATCGTAGCGGCAGTTGCACTACTGATGTTCATCCTGTTCGGCTCTGCACTGATTGAAATGATTCCTCTAGCAGCACTTGTGGGCGTAATGTTCATGGTTGTTATCGGTACGTTTGAATGGGCAACCTTCAAGTTGGCACGTCGCGTTCCTAAGCAAGACTTCTTCGTTATCGTTCTTGTAACTGTAGTTACAGTACTAACAGACCTTGCGGTAGCAGTTGGTGTGGGTGTTGTTGCTTCTGCACTAATGTTTGCATGGCAACATGCTAAGCACATCTACGCAGACACATCGGTTAACGCTGAAGGCTCTAAAGAGTACAAAGTTAACGGTCCAATCTTCTTTGGTTCAACCGCTAACTTCCTTGAGTTGTTTGACTCATACAACGATCCACAAGATGTTATCGTTGATTTCGCAAACTCACGCGTTACTGACCACTCTGCTATTGAAGCGATCGACACGATTGCTGACCGTTACGCGGCACTAGGTAAAACACTTCACCTTCGCCACCTAAGCCAAGACTGTGTTGCTATGCTGCACAAAGCGGGTAGCTTAGTTGAAGCGAACGTTGCAGAAGACCCAATCTACAAAGTAATGTCTAAGTAAGCTTAGTCATAGCTTAAAGCTAGATTTAGAAAGGCCGACATTCAATGTCGGCCTTTTTTATATCGATGAACCTTGATACTTTATCACCCTCCAAGAACACAGCCTCTACACTATATTGAACGCAGTATCGCTTCGCTCGACTCTTCGATTAAATCCAACACTAATTCAAAGCCATTCCCCTCACCATAATAAGGATCGGGAATTTCTTGATATTGTGACTCTCCAAAACTCAAAAATAACGCGAGCTTGTATTGGAGGTGAACTGGACACTGGCTCACTAAGTCATCTAAATTCTCCTTGTCTGCCGCAAGTATCAGGTCAAACTCTTCGAAGTCATTATCTACCACTTTACGAGAGGTAATCCCTTTAAAGCTGTAGCCGCGCTTCTCTCCTGCTGATTTTGAACGTGAGTCTGGCGCATTGCCTTGATGAAAGCCAATCGTCCCAGCGGAGTCGACCGTTACATTAATATCCATCTGCTGAGCTTTCTTTCTCAGCACCGCTTCACCTGTTGGCGAACGACAAATATTCCCCATACAAACCACGAGTATCTTTTTCATCCGTAATCACCTGTTCTTCCGATGGTTTTTGCTATCGTTAAGTTAGGCTATGATAGGCGTAATCACAACTTAAAAGGATTTGTTATGTCGACCGAAGACAACAAAGAACAACGCCACAAAGCAAGACAACAGAAAGTAAAAGAGCAAGTCGATGCACGTGTTGCAGCAGCGCAAGAAGTGAAAGGACTGTTATTGGTTATTACTGGCAACGGGAAAGGGAAATCGACATCAGGTTTCGGTACGATTACACGTGCAGTCGGTCACGGTAAGAAATGTGCCGTTGCTCAGTTTGTAAAGGGAACCTGGGATAACGGTGAAAAGAACGTTCTTCAAAAACTCGATGTAGAGTTCCAAGTGATGGGTACAGGCTTTACTTGGGAAACTCAAAATAAGGCGAAAGATATTGAAGCCGCACAGCGCGTATGGAAAGAGTGCCAACGCATGCTAGCTGATGAGTCGATTGATGTAATTCTGTTTGATGAGCTGACGTACATGGTGAGCTATGGCTACATTGAATTGGATGAAGTGGTAGAAGCTCTGAATAACCGCCCTAAAATGCAATCAGTGATCATCACAGGCCGTGGAGCGCATCGAACTTTAACGGACATGGCCGATACCGTGTCTGAAGTTCGTAACGTTAAACACGCTTTTGAATCTGGTGTTAAAGCTCTGCAAGGCGTTGACTGGTAATTGCATTCAACCAGAGATCCCCGACTCGGTCATTCTTCCCTCTCGAGGATGACGACCACTAGACTGTCACGCCCTTGAACAAGGCACTAATACCTATCGTCATTCCCTAATGCGAGGGGCGAGCTTCATAGGGAATCTCTCTTGGGTATTATCGGCAGCCAAACAAAAGCGCCATTCCTCGTAATAAGGAATGGCGCTATTTATATGCTATTTATTTAAAATGGCGATTAGTTAAACAAGCCTTTGAGTAAACCATTGACTGCATCTCTAGTTTTCTCATCTTTGATCTTGTCACCGTATTTTTCTTCAAGTTTCTTAATACCGCGATCAATCTCTTTTTCAGCTTTCTGTTTCAACACATCATCAAAAACAAGCCCAAATTTCGGGTCAGCCCACTGGCCGGTTACCTTAATTGGAATCGTCACATCTTTGAGATCATCAATGCTCTTACCACCCTGGCCTTCAAGCGAACCAACAATTGACGTGCGAACCAGGAAGTCGACCGTTTCATTGATGAAGTTTGCTTTACCTTGACCTGTCACGCGTAAAAGAGGCGACTGTGCCGATAAGTCGTTCGTTGAAACCCAACCTTTATCAACCTTGAGTGTTGCTTTCATTGCACTAAAATCTGTCTTTTGAGACTCATCTTTGCTTTCGACTTTTTCGCCTTTGATCTTAGCGTAGTTTTCTCTAATCAGTTGCGCGATGTTGATGCCATTAACCGCACCATCTTCAAAGTCAATCGCAATAGTACCTACCAAGTTCTTCTTGATTCCTGTTGGCGTCAAGCTCTTACCTTTAACGTTAACATCGATATTACCGGTACCTTCCAGCGTATCGTTGTTCGCTACGTCAACCAGTAACGGTTGTACTTTTACGCCTTTAATCTTTTTCTTAGCCGTGTAAGTCGCAGGCGTCTTGCGTGCATCTAATCGTGCTGTTGCCGAGATAGAGCCTTGGTAAAGATTCGAGGTAAACGATGTCAGATCTGCGATACCACGGTTAACTAAGAACGCAGTTTTCACGTTCTGCATTTTTGCGTTGTTCGCCTTGAACTTATCGATTGTGATATGACCTTTCACATCGAGCGTTTTCAGAGCTGACAGATCAGGTTCTACTTCTTTCGCAGGAGCCGAGTTATCTGAACTTGACGTCGAAGAAGCTGTAGTATTTGAAGTTGAGCCACCAGCAGAATCAGAAGGCGCAGCACTCGCTGTTTCTGATGTATTACCTAGGCCTAAAAACTCATCTAAATCGATGTTCGGGCTATGAAGAGAAAAACGAACCTTTGGTATTTCAGATAAAGTGATGTCCGCTTTACCGTCTAGTGCGATAGCGTTAGCTTGCAGCTTCTCTAGCACAAAGCTCAAGTGACTCTTAGTTAGATCAAAGCTTAAGTCAGACAGCATATCCACTTTCATTGGTGATTGAGGAAGCGTTTCACCTTTGAATGTTGAGTCTAATGTTAACTTGTTTAGTGTAACTTTTGAGATCGCGCTATCGACAGTTAAGTCACCGCCACCTTTAAGATCAAGGTCAAGACCAGCAGCATTACCAATCACCGCATAAGTCAATTGGTTAACCTTATCGAACTCAAACGTATTTAAGCCAATCTTCGCTGACTCGATCGACGTTGCTGGATCATTGAACTTCGCATTAAGGTCAATATTTCGTAATGCGTAGCTTGCAAAGCCTTCCGCTAATTTGAATTCAGCACTGCCATTTGCAGAGAACTTCTGTTGGTTGTTTTCACCAGAAGCCGCAAACGTCGCGGTCGTCCATGTATCAACGGCAAACTCAGAAAGACTCAAAGACACATCGTATAGCTTAGTGAATGAACCTGCTTGCTTGTCGTCCATCTCAAACAATGCGTTTGAGACAGTTACACCTGCAAGATTGATCGTCCAGCCAGATGTGTCTGTAGAAGTTTGCTCTTGAGGCGCCGGTGTTGCTTCAGAACTTGTATCCGCTGCAGGTTCAGACTCCTTAGGAGCAGACACTTGTGTGAGCGCATCGATGTTCTTGCGACCATCTTTAAGCGTTTCTAAATAAAATTCTGCACCATCTAGAGTGATATTGCCGATCTCTAGTTGATTGCTAAATAGCGGAGTAACCGAAACATCAACGCCAACCGTATCAACCTTAAACAGGTTTGGTTGAGTGAACCCTTCAGGGTTACGTAATTCAGTTTGACCAAGTTCGAAGCCAATAGATGGGAAGAATTGCCAACTGATATCACCCTCGATCACGAGCTCTAGGCCTGTGTGTTTTTGGGCTTGTTCGACAATTAATGGCTTAAATTGGTTGGGATTCACTAACAGCACTAGTGCCAGAGTTGCTGCAACGACAACAAACAGTGGTACAGCTATGAAAATGAGTAGTTTCTTCATCCGCATATTCCTTGCTTAGATTCCAAAAGAAAGTGGCACTATAAAAGTGCCACTGATTCGGTAAAAAATAAAGCTAAGTGAGTCACTTAGGCAAAATTTTATTCGATTAAGACTTCAACAACTTCGCAATATGCGCTTTTAGAACATCAATCGCAATACGGTTTTTACCACCACGAGGAACGATGATGTCTGCATGTTGTTTTGAAGGCTCGATAAACTGCATGAACATTGGGCGTACTGTTTCTTGGTATTGTTTAAGTACCGTATCCATTGTTCGACCACGCTCTTCTACATCACGCTTAACACGACGTAGTAGACAGATGTCCAACGGTGTATCCATAAATACGCTTGCGTGCATTAGTTTACGAAGACGCGGGTCTGTCAGAAGCAGAATACCTTCTAAAATGATCACTTTCTTAGGAGTAAGTGTAGTCGTTTCAGAAGTGCGTGTGTGCTCTGTGTAGCTGTATTCAGGAACTTCCACGGCATTGCCACTCATTAGCTGCTGTAGATGTTCGCATAAAAGGTCATGATCTAGTGCATTTGGGTGGTCGTAGTTAGTTTTAACTCGCTCTTCCATACTCAAGTGACTTTGGTCGCTGTAATAGCAATCTTCCGTGATAACACCAATTTGATGGTCGCCTACTTTTTCGCGCAGCTCATTATAAATCGTACTCGCGATCAGGCTTTTTCCTGAAGCTGAAGCGCCAGCGATACCTACGATGACACATTGATTATTATCAGACATTAATTTGCACCCGATATGGTTTGGTGGTGGGAAGAGATAAACCGCCTGATTATAGGGGCTAAAGCATATAGATTCTAGTCGCGATGTTAGCTAATTGCAGTCAAATTGATGATCTCAATACATTTACTTAAAACAATCGTTTGCTTTCAAATAACTTAAATACAACTATGTGCACAAGCCCTATGGCTATCCACTTAATCCAACCGTTGTTTATCTCACCCAAACATGATTTACACACCTTTGTGATCAGCCATTGCTATTCAACCATCGAGAAGTTAATCGCCTCTGGTCTCGCTTTTCCCGTCCAGAACATCTTCGCAGCCACATTCTCAGCAAGCTCTAAGTAATGACGCGTGTGTTCACTATCTGGACGACGTATAACGGTTGGGCAACCTGCATCAATATCTTCACGTACATCAATGTGCAGCGGGATTTGCGCTAAGATATCGAGGTAAAACTCTTCTGACATGGCTTCCGCGCCACCAGCGCCAAAGATATGCTCTTTCTCGCCACAGTGGCTACAGATATGGTAGCTCATGTTTTCCACTAAGCCTGCCACTGGCACGCTCACTTTATCAAACATCGCCACACCTTTACGCGCATCGGCTAATGCCAAATCTTGAGGGGTGGTCACCACAACCGCGCCCGTCACTGGGATCTGCTGCGAAAGCGTTAACTGAATATCACCCGTGCCCGGTGGCATGTCGATAACAAGGTAATCCAACTCTGGCCATACGGTTTCGTTAACAAGCTGACCTAATGCTTTCGCCGCCATTGGACCACGCCAGATAGCTGCATCATCTTTTGATACAAGGTAACCGATAGAATGCGTAAAAATGCCGTGCGCTTCGATTGGCATCATCCATTTGTTATTCTGTACTTCTGGTTTTGCGTCTAGCTGACCAAGCATCATAGGCACAGATGGACCGTAGATATCCGCATCCAACAAGCCCACTTTTGAACCTGACTTAGATAACGCAAGCGCAAGGTTTACAGAAGTAGTCGATTTACCCACCCCACCCTTTGCCGACGTCACGGCGATAATGTTCTTAACGCCCTTCAAAGGTGTCGCGACTGTTGTTTCTAGCGCAGACGGCTTCACTTGTACTTCAAACTGAAAAGCACTAACAAGTTGCTGTTCAATCTGGGAGTGGACCCACTGTTCCAGTTCAATTGCGAGCTGATTAGCAGCAAAGGGTAAAGTAATAATGAATGATCCACGCGGATCAACCGATACAATATTTTGGTGTAGCGCCCACTCTGGGATGAGAATTGGTGACTCGAACTCATTCAGCCATGAACAGAAATCTTGCTTAGAAGTAAAGTTACGCATTGGGGCTCCTTTTTTTATTTATGCTATCACCCACGAGATGAAGACTGAACCCCTAAAAAACTAGGGGAATCCTTTGTCTGATAACTTGGCGTATCACACGTTATAAAGTAGTATTACCTCTCAAAATTTATACCTATCAAAAAAGCGAATTATTAAGTATGGCAACTGATCCAAGACAACTTTTGGTAACTTGTGCGCTTCCGTACGCTAACGGCTCTATTCACCTTGGTCATATGCTTGAGCATATCCAAGCTGATATCTGGGTTCGATACCAGCGTCTACGTGGCAACACTGTAAACTTCATCTGTGCTGACGATGCTCACGGCACGCCAATTATGCTTAAAGCTCAACAGATGGGTATCACGCCAGAAGAGATGATCGCTGCTGTTAGTGAAGAGCACCAAAAAGACTTCGCTGGCTTTGATATCAGCTTTGATAACTACCACAGCACACATAGTGAAGAGAACCGTGAACTGGCTTCTCACATCTATCTAGAACTTAAAAAGAACGGCTTCATTTCTAGCCGTACTATTTCTCAGCTTTTCGATCCTGAGAAAGAGATGTTCCTACCAGACCGCTTCGTAAAAGGTACTTGCCCTAAGTGTAAGTCAGAAGACCAGTATGGTGATAACTGTGATAACTGTGGTGAGACATACAGCCCAACTGAGCTAATTAGCCCTAAATCAGCGGTTTCTGGCGCAACTCCAGTAATGAAAGATTCTGAGCACTTCTTCTTCGATCTGCCTCAGTTCGAAAGCATGCTAAAAGAGTGGACTCGTTCTGGCTCTCTACAGAATGAAACTGCAAACAAAATGCAGGAATGGTTCGAGTCTGGCCTGCAACAGTGGGATATCTCACGTGATGCACCTTACTTCGGTTTCGAAATCCCAGGCGAGAAAAACAAATTTTTCTACGTTTGGCTAGACGCTCCTGTTGGCTACATGGCTTCTTTCAAGAACCTATGTGATAAGCGCGACGATCTCAACTTTGACGAATACTGGAAGAAAGACAGCACAACTGAGCTTTACCACTTCATCGGTAAAGACATCGTTTACTTCCACAGCCTATTCTGGCCTGCAATGCTTGAAGGCGCTGGTTTCCGTAAGCCAAACAACGTATTCGTACACGGCTACGTAACGGTGAACGGTGCGAAAATGTCTAAGTCGAAAGGCACATTCATCAAAGCAAGTACGTACTTAAATCACCTAGACCCTGAGTGTCTACGCTACTACTACGCTGCTAAGCTAAACAGCCGTATCGATGACCTTGACCTTAACCTTGAAGACTTCACTCAACGTGTAAACGCGGATGTAGTAAACAAGATTGTTAACCTAGCGTCTCGTAACGCTGGCTTCATCACGAAGCGTTTTGAAGGCAAACTTGCTGCTGAATTTGCAGAACCTGAGCTATACAACGAATTCGTTGCTGCTGCTGAGCGTATCGGTCAGCTATACGAAACTCGTGAGTTCAGCCGCGCTATCCGTGAAATTACTGCACTAGCTGATAAAGCTAACCAGTACATCGACGAAAAAGCACCTTGGGTTCTTGCAAAAGAAGAAGGTAAAGAGAAAGAGCTTCAAGAAGTTTCTTCTGTCGGTATTAACCTATTCCGCGTGCTAATGGCTTACCTTAAACCCGTTATGCCAGAGCTTGCGGCTCGCACTGAGGCTTTCCTAAACGAAGAGCTTACGTGGGAAGCGATTGCTACTCCGCTAACTGATCACGAAATCACTAAGTTCAAGGCGTTGTTTAGCCGTATTGATCCGAAGAAAGTAGAAGCAATGATCGAGTCTTCTAAAGAAGATGCAGCCGCAGAAGCCGCTGCGAAAGAAAAAGCAGAAGCTGAAAAAGAGCAAGCAAGCCAAACTGAGCTAGACAAAGAGCCAATCGCAGACGAGATTGAATTCGATGCCTTTGCAGCAGTCGATATGCGTATTGCTCGTATTATCTCATGTGAAGAAGTACCAAAAGCGAACAAGCTACTGAAGTTCCAACTGGACATCGGTGGTGAAACTCGCCAAGTATTCTCTGGTATCAAGTCAGCATACAAACCTGAAGAGCTAGAAGGCAAGCTAACTGTAATGGTAGCCAACCTAAAACCTCGTAAGATGAAGTTTGGTATGTCTGAAGGCATGATCTTAGCTGCTGGTCCTGGTGGCAGTGACTTGTGGATCCTTGAACCACACGAAGGTGCTCAACCTGGCATGCGTGTAATGTAGCTCTGGCTTCAGTCAGATAACAAGCACTCATAGCGAAATCCCTAATGCACTTTTAACTTGAATGAGTTGATAAGCATTGGGGATTTTTTATATCTACCGAAAATAAGCGTTCTCTGTTAGAGTCGCCGTCAACTATGCTATGTAGAGTAGAAATTTGTTTGCCGACAATAACGGGCTAACCAACACCTTTTACTCTTCAAACCCTTTTTAGGAATCCCCAGTGACTAACAACGAAATCTTGCGTCGTATTCAACACGCGCTAAACCTTAAAAATGCACAGATCATTAAAGCTATCGAGCAAGCTGATGTGACCGTTGCTCATGACCAAGTGATTAATTGGCTAAAAGACGACAACGACAAGTCATGCTCTAAGATGAACGATAAAGAGTTAGCGGTATTCCTAAATGGTTTTATCAATATTAAGCGTGGCAAAAAAGAAGGTGTTCAACCTAAACCTGAAGTTGCTCTGACTAACAACATGATTTTCATGAAGCTGCGTATTGCGTTGAACATGAAAGCAGAAGATGTATTAGATATATTAGAAGTGGTAGGCATCAGCCTAAGTAAGTACGAGATTGGTGCCTACTTCCGTAAGCCAGAGAACAAGAACTACAAAGTATGTGAAGACCAACTACTTTGCGATTTTCTAAATGGCGTGCAATTTACTAACCGTCCAGACTCAGAAGAGTTTGCAGGGTAAGTTACTGCCTATTGATACGTTTTCACCAACTATCAATAAATAAAAAGCGGCGAGATAATTTGATTATCTCGCCGCTTTTTCGTTTCTTTACGTCGTTTACTCAATAAGTAAAACAACCGAACAATACTTTTATGAAAAGACTTAGCTGTCGTCTTCAGTAAAGTTTGTCGGTAACGTTGTCTTCATCTCGTTCCAAATCTGTGCGCTTGCGATACCGTAGTTACGAATCACAAGTGGTAAATTCTCACGCTCACCGCTTTCACAAATAACAAACAAGTTTTTGTAGAACTCCATGGCTAAACGACGAGCTTCTGGGTTAGAGAAGTAGTAGCTGCCAACACGGTCGTACAACTTACGAACACCATTGAAGATCAGGCCATAAATTTGGTTACCTGAATGGAATGCTAAACGTTGGAAAAGCATGTAATCGTAGAAGTTAAAAGTTTTAGCAATTAAGATCGTTTGACGCTTCGCTTCATCTTTTTCTACGTCTTCTTTCACCGATTGTTTGATCTTGTCAGCATATGGCGACGATTCTAAGAATTCATCCCAAGTAGGTGCCGCAAGTAAAGATTCACAAGATTCAATTACGTTAGTAATCGTACGCTCTGAAGCCTCTTTATTTGCTTTGAATGCATAACGCATAAAGATAGGGCTGATGTTAGTACGAGCAGCAAGCAGGTCTTCTACCATTTTACTTGCGTTATCAACGTCCAACGTCATTAATGTATCAAGGATATGAAGACCTGACGTTTCCATAAACTGATTAACTTTAGTTGGCTTACCGTGTTGGATTGTCAACCAACCATCACGAGCAAGACGCTGAAGTACTTCACGAAGCGTAGTACGTGTAACACCAATCAGCTCAGAAAGCTCACGCTCTGCGGGCAAGATAGAACCTGGAGCGAAACGGCCATTCCAAATACTTTCAATGATATACTTTTCTGCAAATCCTGCCGGGCTCTTTGCCTTAATGACCATCTACACTTCAATCCAATTTAATTATTTTGTTCTAATTTACTCATCATACCACTAGTTAACACCCTGCGGAAATACCCCCAAAAAATTTTACTCACTCAAAACCCAAGTAGAGTTAAAACTCTAAAGTTCAGCACACGTTTGCACTCAAGGTTTGGATAGCAAGCGACTACAAATCATCATTTAAACAAACCATTAACACAACAAATTCTTTTTAAAATCAATGAGATTGGTCATATTTTTAAATCTATTAATTTGCAATATTAAGTTGTAATAATCATATATAAGCCGTCGTTATTCTGTAAATTTTAATCATTTCGCTGAAATATTGATTCTAGTCGGTTTTTATCACATTTTAAGTGGTATGCTTGCGCTACTTTGATCGCGTTTCTCAACAAAAAAGAGGTATTTTTAGTGCTACAGGGGTTTTCCTGTTGACTAAATGTTATCTAAGAGTAGAGTTGCGCTCAAAAATAAGCAGTGCTTGAGTTTCTAAGGGAGTGACTTGGCAAGACCACAGAACATTACATGGAATGTAGTTTTTCTAAGTCACTGTTAGTTATAGGTTTTAACTAAATCTACAGCTCGATTCTCAAAATGTTGTATTGCTTGTCTATTCATAATCAACATAAAAGAGTATTAACATGCCGATGTCTCTCGGAAACGCTTTTATCAAAAACTTCCTTGGTAAAGCTCCTGATTGGTATAAACTTGCCATCATTTCCTTTTTAATCATCAACCCGTTTGTTTTTTTCCTAGTTGACCCATTTGTTGCGGGGTGGCTATTAGTGGTTGAGTTTATTTTCACTCTAGCTATGGCTCTAAAGTGCTACCCTCTCCAACCCGGTGGCTTATTGGCAATTCAAGCCGTCGCCATTGGCATGACTAAACCAGAAATGGTTTATCATGAGCTACAAGCAAACCTACCAGTATTACTCTTACTCGTATTCATGGTTGCTGGCATCTACTTCATGAAAGAACTACTTCTGTTCATTTTTACGAAGATCCTGCTCGGTATCCAATCCAAAATTCTACTCTCTGTCGCTTTCTGTGTCGCCGCAGCATTCTTGTCTGCCTTCCTAGATGCGCTGACAGTAATCGCCGTAGTCATTAGCGTTGCAGTGGGCTTCTACTCTATCTACCACAAGGTTGCATCAGGTAAGGGCACAACGTCTGCGCACGATCATACTCATGATGAAGAGATCTCTGAGCTAACACGTGATGACCTTGAAAACTACCGCGCATTCTTACGTTCACTACTTATGCACGCCGGTGTTGGTACTGCTCTGGGTGGTGTAATGACCATGGTAGGTGAACCACAAAACTTAGTAATTGCTAAGCAAGCGGGTTGGGAGTTCGGTGAATTTATTATCCGCATGCTGCCAGTTACACTGCCTGTTTTCTTCTGTGGTATTTTAACTTGTGCACTTGTCGAGAAATTCAAAGTGTTTGGCTACGGTGCAGAGCTGCCAAATAACGTTCGCCAAATCTTAGTTGAATTTGACAACAAAGAACGCGCAAATCGTACAAAACAAGATGTAGCTAAACTATGGGTTCAGAGTGCAATCGCAGTTTGGCTTATTGTTGGCCTTGCGCTTCACGTCGCTGAAGTCGGTTTGATTGGCCTTTCAGTGATCATCTTAGCTACAGCGTTTACAGGTGTAATTGAAGAGCACTCGATGGGTAAAGCTTTTGAAGAAGCACTGCCATTTACCGCACTTCTTGCCGTCTTTTTTGCGGTTGTTGCTGTAATCATCGACCAGGCTCTATTTAAGCCAGTAATCGATGCTGTACTTCACGTTGAAGATAAAGGCGCACAGCTCGCACTCTTCTACGTAGCCAATGGTATCTTGTCGATGGTTTCAGACAACGTATTCGTCGGTACGGTTTACATCAACGAAGTTAAAACAGCTCTGGTTGAAGGCGTCATCACTCGCGACCAATTTGATCTGCTTGCTGTTGCTATCAACACAGGTACCAACCTACCTTCTGTTGCTACGCCAAACGGCCAAGCTGCATTCCTATTCCTATTAACGTCAGCACTTGCTCCGTTAATTCGACTGTCTTACGGCCGCATGGTCATCATGGCTTTGCCATATACTCTCGCATTAGCACTTGTTGGCCTTGCCGGTATTGTGTTCTTCGTAGAACCGATGACAGCATGGTTCTATGATGCAGGTTGGATCATTCACCGTACGGGTGAAGTGGTAGCTCCAGTTATCTCCGGTGGCCACTAACCCGGATTTCTATCGCTAAACACAATAGGTACATCTAACTAATCAAAAATATTAGTTGATTAGGAAACTTATCCAAGATAAAAAGCTCTGAGTAATCAGGGCTTTTTTATTTTATTGACAGGATTAAATTCGTGAACTTTTTTGCAATGCTCAAAGACTTCTCTAAGGGACGTTTATCTTGGCTTTTACTGCTGGCTTTTATTGTCTTTTTTGAAGCATGTGCTCTTTTCTTTCAGCACGTGATGATGCTTGGCCCTTGTGTAATGTGTATCTACGAGCGCGTTGCTATGCTCGCTATCGGCATCGCAGCAATGATTGGTGCTATTGCCCCGCATAATCCGATATCACGTTGGCTAGGTCTACTTGGTTGGGGGTTAGGTGCGTATAAAGGGTTGATGCTTGCTTTAGAGCACGTTGACTACCAGTTTAACCCGTCTCCTTTCGCTACCTGTGACCTGTTCGTGACCTTCCCTACCTGGGCACCTCTAAACCAATGGGCTCCGTGGATGTTTGAGGCCTACGGCGACTGCAGCAAGGTAGTATGGCAGTTCTTAGAACTTTCAATGCCTCAATGGCTAGTGATTATCTTCGCGGGTAACTTGGTTGCTTTCAGTTTTGTAGTGATCTCTCAATTCGTTAAATCAAAGAATGACTAACAATTAGCTCATCATGTTAAGAAACGAAAAAGTCGACATTACGTCGACTTTTTATTATCTATAAACAATGCAATTAAGCTTTTTTACCACAGCACTGTTTAAACTTTTTACCACTTTCACACGGGCAAACATCATTTCGGCCGATGCCCTTAAACGGATTCACACTTTGAGATTTATTTCCGAGCATCGCTTCATCCGCTGCTAGCGCAACTTCTGTCACCATCAAATCGACTTGCCCGACGAGATCATTCAAAGTTGGCGGGGTTTCTAATCCAGCCGCTTTCATTTGCTCGATTGTCTGTTCTTCATCAATCGCCAGCATGAATGTTGTTAACATTGCTTGTAGCATGCGTAATGTGCCATCTGCGATTGACGTTTCCTGCCACTGTTCTTCAATCGTCGGCCAGACCATCATAAAACCTTCAGAAAAATCGGCTAGCTGTTCAGCAAAGTTATCTGCATCAAGCACTTCTGTAAGCAAATATTCACTTCGCTGAATGAGGTTATGTTGGCGATTAATTTGCTCGGTGACTTGAGGAACAAAGTCCTGACCAGTTTCAGGAATAGCTATAGGTAACCAAGCCTCTGGGTCAAGAGGTTTAGTTGCAAGGTTAGATGCAAATATAGCACCTTCTACAAACTGGGCTGTTACGTCGTTAATTGAGTCAGGAAGACTCAATAATTGATACTTCATATTACTTCACTAGTCGGTCAATTCTGTTGTCTCCATTATACCCACAAGGCTAACAATTAGTAATTATTCGTATAGCTCTATGATTAATTACACCTACCAGTAGCCACGCAAACATTATCTTTAGTTCAATTCAGCAAACTAAACTTATTTCATTTTGAAAATTTAAGTTTGAAGTGTAAAAAGAGTCACTGAAATATTTAGTTACATATAGAATACATTATGAAACAACACCAAAATGGTTTTACTTTGATAGAGCTGGTCTCTGTCGTCGTTATTTTAGGCATACTTGCCGTTACCGCAGCTCCTCGCTTTCTAAATTACCAACGCGATAGCCATGAAGCTATAGCTCAAGGTGCTTTTTCTTCTTTTCGAACTGCGGTTAACCTTTACCACTCACAGTGGCTTGTTGATGGAGAGCCTGATTTTAATCAAGATGTCGATTATGGTGAAGGCAGCGTTTATCCTTCATCGACTGGTTTTCCAATCGCTGTTGATCAACTACCGATTAATTCGGGGACTGCAATTAGAGGGAGTGACTGCGCAAGGCTTTGGCGGGCGCTCATGAATACTGACCTCACCGTTAGAGATCACGGTAGCTCAGTATTCCCTTCAGAAGAACCGATCGTTGCTTGGTATACATCAGATCCAAGCTGCTATTACTACTACACTGATGGTTACTCGCTAGGCGAAGATTTACCAAGGCTCAACTACTTCCCTCTAACCGGTGAAATAACTGTTACGTCAGATTCACCTAGCTCATAGTGACAAGCTTTTAACTTGCCCGTACAATCACGCGTCTTAATTTTCGATCCATTCAGTTTCGGTAAAGCAAATGCGAGTAATACTTGGCCCTATGGAGGGCGTTTTAGACCATCTAATGCGTGAAATTCTCACAGAGATCAATGATTACGATCTCTGTGTGACGGAATTTGTGCGCGTAGTTGATCAACTTCTTCCTCCGCATGTTTTTCACCGTATTTGCCCTGAATTGCATCAAGGCTCTCAAACCATGGCTGGTGTTCCAATCCATCTCCAGCTTCTAGGACAACACCCAAATTGGATGGCCGAGAATGCTTTTCAAGCTGCTAGTTTAGGCGCTAAAGGCATTGATCTTAATTTTGGTTGCCCTGCAAAAGCGGTAAACAAAAGTAATGGCGGTGCGTCACTGCTAAAAGAACCAGAACTCATCTATCAAGTGGTGAAGTCTTGTCGAGATGCGGTGCCAGCACACATTCCCGTATCTGCAAAAATTCGATTGGGTTGGGAGCACCCGGAAGAGTGCTTTGAAATTGTCGACGCTATCGAACAAGCAAAGGCAGACGAACTCACTGTGCATGCAAGAACCAAAGTTGGCGGCTATAAAGCCAGCGAAATTAAATGGGATTACATCAATCAAATAAGAGAAAAAACGTCTCTACCTTTGATTGCTAATGGGGAAATCTGGAACTATCAAGATGGTCAAGATTGCATAGAAGCCACTGGCGTCGATTCATTGATGGTCTGTCGTGGCGCTTTCAACATTCCAAATCTTGGCAACGTCGTTAAGCACAACCACCCAAAAATGCCGTGGAATAAAGTCATCGAACTTTTGCTACGCTATTCAGAGTTTCAAATAAAAGGGGACAAAGGCATGTACTACCCCAATAGAGTGAAGCAGTGGTTTGTTTATCTAAGTAAAGGCTACCCTGAAGCGAACGAACTATTTAAAGAAATTCGCACTTTCAAGAAAGCGCCACCTATTGTGGAGCGCCTTCAGCGTTATCAAGAGGAACATCGCCAAACTGTGTGAGTTAGTTCCCCTTCTTCTCTAACATAGAAGTTCAATAGCGTGGTTAAAATACGATGCGGTCTTTACCTGTCGTCTTAGCCACGTACAACTTTTCATCCGCGTGTTTGAATATCTCTTCAAAGCTTAGGTTATTATGCTCAGCTTCAGTAATACAAACACCACCAGAGACAGTAAAACCATTAGGTACAATGTTAGCTGAGTTTGCACAGACAGCATTTTTAACACGCTCTAATGTCCTCATTAACGTTTCACGATCATCACCTTTAAGATAAACGACAAACTCTTCACCACCAAACCTTGCTGCTACATCACTACTTCGAATGCTATTACTTATCTGGCGGGACATGTAGCGAATAACATCATCCCCTTTGTCATGCCCAAAGGTATCATTAATCAACTTGAAATTATCAATGTCAAATACAGTCAAGGCGAATAACTGGTCATGCTCCACACTGCGCCAAAAAGCTTCCAATCCTCTGCGATTTAGCAGCCCGGTCATCGGATCTTTAGCTGCTAGCTCTTTGAAGTAACCACGTTCAATATTGGAGTTAACGAAGAAAAAGAGCGTTACAGAGAATAGATATACGATGATAGCGACAATCAGACTGTCTTTCTCGTAGACAAAAAAGTGCTCTACCTCTTTGGCAAAATCTAATTCGTAGTACATCGCGTGATGAGAGGTGACTCCTTCCAGTTGTATCGCGCGATAGAAAGTAGCGCTATCAACCGGATTAACCAAGGTGGTATCAATAATATCGATTCTACCGGCTAAGTGCTCATTCGAACTCGCAAGCAATTTACTGGCGTCAATCTCAACAGAAAGCATTCCTTGATGTATCCCCTTATGAAACACCGGAATCGTCATGCTTATCATACGGTCAAGAGAGTCAAATCGATACGCAGGAGCCGTTAAAGTCAATTGTTCTGGATTGTTGGCGGTTCTTTGCCAATACGGGCGGCTTTTTATGGTCGAAAGTAGTTCTTTCCCTAGCTCTTTAGCAAAGTCTTCTGGCGAAGAGATCACATACCCACGAGTATCAATAAAGTGTACGCCGTTGTGATATTCATCAAGCTGGGACAAAAATGAAAGAATTGGCGCGAGAGCAATTTTTTCTGACGCACTTTTATAGCTATCACTGGTTTCATTACAAAGGGGTTCTTGACCAACCAACATATAGTCGATATCGACAGAGGGGATATCTGCGGTTTTTCCGTCAGCAAGAAGTAATACGTCAATGGGCCAAATTCGGCAAAGACCATCAACCACTTGCTTATTGTGATCAAGGAAAAGAGGGTTTCCTGATTTGTAGTAATTAGAGAAGCTGTAATCTAGAGCGGTAACAATTTTGGTCGTTCGTTTAAACACTTCTTCAATACGCTGAAACTCACTGCTGATGTCTTTTTCAACCGCATCAAAATAATTTTTTCCTATCAGCCCAAGTAACATGGTCGCGATCACAGCGGGAAAGCCGAAGACAAAGGTAAGGCTAAAGTGCCTATTTACTTTCATAGAATGTGCTCTTAGCGCTCAGTTATTTTCATTAGTTCCATTAATATTATGACATTAATCGACAGCCCTCTCGATGTAAAATAATGTAAGTTGGTATTAACGATGCACCTATCGGGTAAATAACTACTTAAAAATGAATAAAATAGATCGCAGCTAATGGTGAGAGTCGACTAATGTTGTTCATTATGATGGTTTAAGTCCCTGTTAACAAAGTGACTTATCAAACATGATTTTTTTGATGTAAATACCTATTAACGACTGACTATCGCACGATCAACCACAGACTTAGGTAGCGTCAAACCAAGCATACGAGCGGCATCTAGGTTAACTACCAACTGAGAGCTTTGAGCCGTTTTAACACTCAACTTCCCTGGTTTTTGTCCGTCCAAAATAGCGGCCACATAATCAGCGGTCTGCACCCCAACGTCATAGTAATCTAGACCTAACCCAGCTATTGCTCCCTTGCCAACATAAGACGTTGCTCCTGCAACCACGGGTGTGCCAGCTTGGTTTGCTGCATTTATAAGTCCTTCAATACCACTTGCCACCGTGTTATCGGTTAGCGCGTAGATAACATCAGATTTTTTAGCCACGGATGCTGTTTTTTCTTCTACATCATCGATAGTCAACGCTTTAGCAGTATGCAAAGTAAAGCCAAAGTCTCGTGTAGACTGCTTTAACAGCCCTACTAAAGCAACAGCATTTGCCTCTGCTGGGTTATAAACCACACCGACTGAAACTGCATTGGGGAGTAGCTCTTTAATAAGAGATACATGTTGGGAAATAGGTGATAAGTCAGAAAGGCCCGTGACATTTCGTCCCGGCTGCTCCAATTGTTTAACAAGTCTTGCTCCGATAGGGTCTGTCACCGCGGTGAACACAATCGGGATCGTTCGAGTCGCTGAAACCAACGCTTGAGAGGTCGGTGTCGCGATGCCAACTAATACATGAGGGTTCTCACTAACTAACTCTCTGGCTATTTTTGCTGCCTGAACGGGATTGCCACCAGCCATTTCATAAGAAAACTCTAAATTTTTACCCGGTTCGTAACCTTTTGCTCTCAATCCTTCAAGAAGTCCTAGACGTGTTGCATTCAGATCTGGATGGTCAACAACTTGTGAAACCGAAACTTTGGCAACGTTCGCCATGACATTGCTTGTCCATAGCAACAACAGGCAACTTACGACCGCTGCCAATACCTTTTTTACAGAACTCATTATCGCTCCCTGAATCAAGCTCTGCTCATTATTGCTCGCTCAAAGAGAACAACATCACTATTGATATTATTACCTGTAACCATTGATGACTTGAAGTGATATTTAACAAAAACACAACAAGGCTCGAAAAATGCGTGAAATAGTGAAAGGCAGAATTTGAAAAGTAAGAAACTACATGAGTAGTAAGAGAAAAAAGGAATGAGGGGGAGCGAGATGAATAAAAACGAAGTGAAAATATTAAAGTCAAACCTGAGAACAAACCATCAATGAAGAATAGTTGCTCTCAGACAAGAGGAGAGTTGAAACTCATTAGAACCAACGTTCCATTGAGGATTTATCTAGCTGACGAAATGCGCGATTTAAAATGATCGCCAATTCTTTATAACGAGGGCGCGACTTCATTGGCTCTAACGCAAAACCCGTTTCAGTGATCTTCTCATGAAGTTCGCGATACCACGAGACTAGCGCAGGTGGAAGTTGTGTGTTTGAGCGATTACCTAACCACCACATGCCTTGAAGCGGTAAGCTGATTGCAAACAAAGCCATGACCACAGCTTGTGGCATCGCTTGGTAATTATTAAAGACCATTTGTGTAAGAACACTAATAGCAGCAATCGCAGGCATCACTTTCACGCCAAAACGGGTCGCTTTAATAATGCGCTGTTCTGGGAAGATCGCGTTTAACTCTTTTCGGACGGGCCAGAGATCCATGTACTTTTGGCCATCTTTTAAACTACTAGCTAAACCAACTCTATTGCTCATATGAGTCTCCCATTAAAAAAAAGTTGAAATCATCAACTAAAAACACAAAAAATTGACGAAAAATAATATTCTTTCAAATTTTTTTGTTATATTTGCACAATATCGCTATTATTTGCAGGCCTCAATCTCATTGTTGCCCTTATTTACAATTTAAGCAACTTTGAGAAGACTTCTGCAAGGAATGCACAAGCCTCTTTTTGATAAAGAGCGCTTTCACTTTATACGGAAATTAACGTTTTTTTGACCAAGGTTAGTACGCAAGCCTATGTGCTTCGACTATTCTTGAGATTAATTTTCATCCTTAACTGATTTCGATCAGAAAAATAAACAGGTAGTCATTAATGTCTAAGCTAGTTTTAGTTTTAAACTGTGGTAGTTCTTCTCTTAAATTTGCTGTAGTTGACGCAGTATCTGGTGACGAGCATCTAACAGGTCTTGCAGAATGTCTGCATCTTCCTGAAGCTCGTATCAAGTGGAAACTTGATGGTAAACACGAAGCTCAACTAGGTAATGGCGCAGCACACGAAGAAGCACTAGCCTTCATGGTAGAAACTATTCTTGCTTCTAAGCCAGAACTTTCTGAAAACCTTGCAGCAATCGGTCACCGTGTTGTGCATGGTGGTGAAAACTTTACTTCATCAGCACTAATCACTGATGAAGTAATTAAAGGTATCGAAGATGCAGCGACTTTCGCTCCTCTTCACAACCCTGCGCACCTTATCGGTATTAAAGCAGCTCAAAAATCATTCCCAGCACTAAAAAACGTTGCTGTATTTGATACTGCTTTCCACACGACAATGCCAGAAGAAGCTTACCTATACGCGCTTCCATACAACCTATACACAGATCACGGTATTCGTCGTTACGGTGCACATGGTACATCTCACCTATTTATTACTCGTGAGTGTGCCACGCTTCTAGACAAACCTATTGAAGAAGTTAACATCATTAACTGTCACCTAGGTAACGGCGCATCTGTTTGTGCAGTCAAGAATGGCCAATCTGTAGATACTTCTATGGGCCTTACTCCTCTTGAAGGTCTTGTAATGGGTACTCGCTGTGGCGACCTTGACCCTGCTGTTATGTTCCACCTACATGACAAACTTGGCATGAGCGTTGATGAAATCAACACAATGTTCACTAAAGAGTCTGGCCTACAAGGTCTAACTCAAGTAACTTCTGACTGTCGTTTCGTTGAAGACAACTACGGCGAGAAAGAAGAAGCTACTCGTGCAATGGACGTATTCTGTCACCGTCTAGCTAAGTACGTTGCTGGTTACACTGCAACTCTAGAAGGTCGTCTAGACGCAATCACTTTCACTGGCGGCATCGGCGAGAACTCTGGCCCAATCCGTGAAATGGTTCTTAACCGCCTAGGCATCTTCGGCATCGAAGTTGACGGTGAAGCTAACCTTAAAGCTCGTTTCGGCGGCGAAGGTACTATCACTACAGCTAACAGCCGTATCCCTGCAATGGTTATCTCGACTAACGAAGAGCTAGTAATTGCTGAAGACACTGCGAAACTAGCAGGTCTTTAATTGATTTTCCTGACTAGCTTCACTCGAAGCTAGTCAGTTTTTCATATCAAGAAAATGGGGCTCAACTTCTATTCCTACCCCAATATGTTTATCGGTGGGAATAGCGGTTGAGCTTTTTTATTTCCAATAGTCAAAGGTGTTCGTCAATGTCACGTACTATTATGCTTATCCCTACAAGCGCTGGTGTTGGTCTTACTAGTGTTAGCATGGGTGTTCTTCGCGCTATGGAGCGTAAGGGCGTAAGTGTTTCTTTCTACAAGCCAATCGCTCAACCTCGTAGCGGTGGTAACCAGCCAGATTTAACCTCTACTATCATCAGCGCGAACAGCGACATTAAGATTGGTGAGCCAATCGCAATGACAAAAGCTGAAGCTTTGATCGGTAGCGAGAAAACGGATGAGCTTCTTGAATCTGTTGTTGAGCAATACAACAAAATCAACAAAGACGCTGAAGTAACGCTAATCGAGGGCCTAGTCCCTACTCGTAAGCACCCGTTTGCAAACCAAGTGAACGCAGAAATCGCAAAAACGCTTGGCGCAGAGATCGTATTCGTTGCGACTCCTGGTACTGACAACCCTACGCAACTTAAAGAGCGTATCGAAGTAGCATGTTCTAACTTCGGCGGTACTAAGAACAAGAATATCAAAGGCGTAATCATCAACAAGCTTAACGCTCCTGTTGATGAAGCTGGTCGTACTCGCCCTGACCTATCTGAAATCTTTGATGATGCAGACAGCGCTCAGCAAGCGAACCTTGAAGTAATGCAAATCTTCAACTCTAGCCCTATCCGTGTTCTTGGCTGTGTGCCATGGAGCATCGACCTAATCGCAACTCGTGCGGTTGATATGGCTAAGCACCTTAACGCTGAAATCGTTAACGAAGGTGAAATCTCAACTCGTCGTATTAAGAGCATCACTTTCTGTGCACGTTCTCTACCGCACATGATTGAGCACTTCAAACCAGGTTCACTGCTAGTAACTTCTGCAGACCGTCCTGACGTTATCGTTGCTGCGGCTCTTGCTGCGAAAAACGGTGTTGAGATTGGCGCAATCCTACTGACTGGCGGTTACGACATTCCAGAAAGTATTGCTAACCTTTGTGCACCTGCATTCGCTTCAGGTCTACCGATCTTTAAGGCGCAAGGTAATACTTGGCAGACGTCTCTTAACCTACAGAGCTTCAACCTAGAAGTACCTGCAGACGATAAAGAGCGTATCGAGTTCGTTAACGATCACGTTGCAAGCCACATTGATGGCCCTTGGATTGATTCTCTATCTGAAGGCACTCAAGGTATTCGCCGTCTAAGCCCACCAGCATTCCGTTACCAGTTAACAGAATTCGCTCGTAAAGCGGCTAAGCGCATCGTTCTTCCTGAAGGTGATGAGCCACGTACTGTTAAAGCTGCATCTATCTGTGCTGAACGCGGTATCGCAACATGTGTACTTCTTGGTAACCCTGAAGAAATCCGTCGCGTTGCTGCACAGCAAGGTGTTGAGCTAGGCGCTGGCGTTGAGATCATCGATTCTGCTTCAGTTCGCGAAAACTACGTAGCTCGTCTAGTAGAACTTCGTGGCGCTAAGGGTATGACTGAAGTTGTTGCTCGTGAGAAGCTAGAAGATTCAGTATTCCTAGGCACTATGATGCTTGAAGCTGGTGAAGTTGACGGCCTAGTTTCTGGTGCTGTTCACACAACGGCGAACACAATCGTTCCTCCGTTCCAGATCATCAAGACTGCTCCTGATGCTTCTATCGTATCTTCAATCTTCTTCATGCTTCTGCCTGATCAAGTGCTTGTATACGGTGACTGTGCGATCAACCCAGATCCAACAGCTGAACAGCTTGCTGAAATCGCTATCCAATCTGCAGATTCTGCTGCGGCATTCGGTATCGATCCACGCGTTGCTATGATCTCTTACTCTACTGGTGAATCTGGTAAAGGTGCAGACGTAGATAAAGTGCGTGAAGCAACCAAACTTGCTCAAGCGAAACGTCCTGATCTAGTGATCGACGGTCCTCTTCAGTACGACGCAGCAATCATGGAAAACGTAGCCGCTTCTAAAGCGCCTAACTCTCCAGTTGCAGGTAAAGCGACAGTATTCGTATTCCCAGACCTAAACACGGGTAACACGACTTACAAAGCGGTACAGCGTTCAGCAGATCTAGTGTCTATCGGTCCAATGCTTCAAGGTATGCGCAAGCCAGTAAATGACTTGTCTCGTGGCGCTCTAGTAGACGACATCGTTTACACAGTGGCTCTAACGGCTATCCAAGCAGACCAAGCAGCTCAAGCTGAAGAAAAAGTAATTAACTAATTTTTCTTTTGTAGAAAGCAAAAAACCCTAGATTCTTATCTAGGGTTTTTTTATATCTAACGCTTAAGGTTACTTGATGCTCTTAAGATTAATCTAACCTCGCCCATGGACTGATTCTAAGTCTAGCGCAGGTCCTTTCGGCACAACTTGGGTTGGGTTTATACCTGTATGGCTGTAATAATAGTGGCGCTTGATGTGATAAAAATCGGTCGTCTCTTTAATGCCTTCGACCTGATAGAGCTCTTTTAAGTAGCCCTGAATATGGACGTAGTCTGAAATTCGCTGCTTGTTACACTTAAAGTGACCAACATACACCGCATCGAATCGAACCAGAGTGGTAAACAAGCGCCAATCTGCCTCTGTAATCTCGTTACCCGCTAGATAACGATGTTCACTAAGATGTGCATCTACTTTGTCTAACGCCTCAAATAACGCGTCATACGCTTCTTCATAAGCTTCTTGTGTCGTTGCAAAGCCAGTACGATAAACGCCGTTATTGATGCTTGGATAGATATACTCGTTCCACTCATCAACCTTCTTAGCCAATTCCCACGGATAGTAATCATCCGTGTTGCCTGTTAACTCATTAAATTCTGAGTTGAACATGCGGATAATTTCAGAGGACTCGTTACTCACGATGGTATTGGTTTTCTTGTCCCATAATACTGGAACCGTCACTCGACCTGAGTAATCAGGTTTGGCTTGAGTGTAAATTTGATGCATACGAGTATGGCCGAATAGAGGTTCAGGTAGCCCCATTTGCCACCCTTCACTCATCATGTCAGGGCAGACTACCGTCACGTCAATATGATCGGTTAGATCTTTAAGTTCACGGAAGATTAAAGTTCGGTGCGCCCAGGGGCAAGCCAATGATACGTATAAGTGATAACGACCGCTTTCCGGCTGAAATTGTGCACCGGCTTTGTTCTCTATCCAGTGACGAAAGCCTGCATCTTCGCGAACAAACTTGCCACCGCTTTCTTTGGTGTCATACCAAACGTCATGCCAAACACCTTCAACTAACTTACCCATATCCAAACCTCTGTCATCCAAACTTTTCTCTATTATAAAAAAAGCCAACTTTTTCAAAACTAGAAGAAGTTGGCTTAGTTGTTCAAATAATTTGATGAAGGTGAAGGTGCTCGAATACGTAAGCATAAAAAAAGCGCAACCTATAAAAAGTTGCGCTTAAGCCTGTCACAGGCTGAACCGTATCAAACGGGTTCTAGACTTGTACGTGCAAGCAAGATACTGCGTGTACGTCATCGCCTTGAATGGTTGGCTTGGTTTGCGCGCAGGCCTCAGTTGCTTCAGGGCAACGAGTACGGAACACACAACCTGATGGTGGGTTGATTGGCGATGGTAAATCACCTTCCAACATCTGAATCGTTTTGCTGCGCTCTAAGCGAGGGTCTGGAATTGGAACTGCAGACATCAATGCTTTGGTATATGGGTGTTTAGGATCTGAGAACAAGGCATCTGATTCACCTAGTTCAACAGCATTACCTAAGTACATCACCAATACACGGTCAGAGATGTGTTTCACAACCGACAAATCGTGCGCGATGAATACCAAAGACAAACCTAACTCTTTCTGTAGTTCCATAAGAAGGTTTACTACTTGAGCTTGGATAGAGACATCCAGAGCAGAAACCGGCTCATCACAGATGATCATCTTAGGCTTCAAGATAAGTGCACGTGCGATACCGATACGTTGACACTGGCCACCAGAGAATTCATGTGGGTAACGGTTGATTACGTTTGGTAGTAAACCAACCTTTGCCATCATCTCTTTAACTCGATCTTTCACGTCCTGTTTAGAAAGCTCTGGATAGAAAGTTTGTAGAGGTTCAGCAATGATGTCTCCAACTGACATACGTGGGTTAAGCGATGCTAGTGGGTCTTGGAAGATCATCTGAATCTCTTTACGAGTCTCACGACGCTTCACTTCCTGCATCTTAGTCAGGTCTTGACCTAACCACATAACTTCGCCTTCAGTTGCCTCCACTAAACCAATAATTGCGCGCGCAAATGTTGATTTACCACAGCCAGACTCCCCTACTACCCCCAGAGTCTCACCTTCGTAAAGATGAACATCCACACCATCAACGGCTTTAAGGTTTGATGGTTTCGCCCAAGGCCAAGCAGACTTAGCCGCAATGCTAAAGTGAACCTTAAGGTTTTTAATATCTAATAGTAATTCTTTACTCATTTTGTCCAAGTCTCCCAATCAGAAAAACAAGCACGCTGACGATCTTTTGCAAATGGCTGCAAAATCGGTGCTTCTTGCTTACAACGGTCCATTACTCGATGACAACGATCTTGGTAAGGACAACCTGTTGGCAGGCGAAGTAAGTTAGGTGGGTTACCTGGAATCGTCGGCAGAATTTCACCTTCGGTATCCAAACGAGGAATTGCTTTAAGCAGGCCTTCCGCATAAGGGTGGCTAGGCTCGTAGAAGATTTCATCTACTGTGCCGTATTCCATGGTACGGCCAGCGTACATCACTAGAACTTTGTCACAAGAACCGGCAACGACACCCAAATCATGGGTGATCATGATGATTGCTGTATTGAACTCATCTTTAAGCTCGTTCAGCAATTCCATGATTTGCGCTTGAATGGTTACATCCAACGCCGTTGTTGGTTCATCAGCAATCAGTAGTTTTGGACGACATAGCAAAGCCATTGCAATCATCACACGTTGACGCATACCGCCAGAAAATTCGTGTGGATACATGGTAATACGTTTACGTGCCTCAGGGATTTTAACCGCTTCCAGCATACGTACTGATTCTTCGAACGCTTCCGCTTTGCCCATGCCTTTATGCAGCATAAGCACTTCCATCAACTGATCACATACTTTCATGTAAGGATTCAGTGACGTCATTGGATCTTGGAAGATCATCGCGATCTGTTCAGCACGGACTTTGTTCAGTGCTTTCTCTGGTAGATTGAGAATCTCATTACCTTCAAACTTTGCACTGCCTGAGATGATGCCGTTCTTAGCCAGCAGTCCCATCAGTGCAAATACCGTTTGAGATTTACCCGAACCCGACTCACCAACAATACCCAGCGTTTCGCCTTGATTGAGTGAGAAGTTCAGGTCGTTTACTGCGGTTACGATACCATCTTGCGTGGTAAATTCGACGCGCAGATCTTTGACATCTAATAAGCTCATTATTGCTTCCTTAATCTTTTATAGCTTTTAATTGCTATTTCTTTATCTGTCTTTTGGATCAAGCGCGTCGCGCAGACCATCACCTACGTAGTTAAAGCAGAACAGCGTAACTACCATGAATGCCGCTGGGAATGCCAGTTGCCAAATAGCAACTTCCATTGTTTGCGAGCCTTCTTGTAACAGCGCGCCCCAACTTGTCATAGGCTCTTGAACACCAAGACCAAGGAAAGATAAGAATGATTCAGTAAGGATCATGCTTGGAATAAGGAGCGTTGAGTAAACCGCAACAATACCCAATACGTTCGGTACGATATGACGTGTAATGATTTTCCATTTACTGACACCACATACGTGCGCAGCCTCAATGAACTCTTTACTACGTAAACTCAACGTTTGGCCACGTACAATACGCGCCATATCGAGCCAAGCAATCGCACCGATAGCAACGAAGATAAGTACGATATTACGACCAAAGAATGTCACCAGTACGATAACTAGGAACATGAATGGCACTGCGTATAGGATCTCTAGGATACGCATCATCACTCGGTCAGTGCGACCGCCAATGAAGCCTGAAGCCGCACCGTAAAGCGTACCTATCAGTACCGCTACGAATGCACCCATCACACCAACCATAAGAGAAATACGGCCACCAATCATCGTACGAACGTATAGGTCACGGCCTAAACTGTCGGTACCAAACCAGTGATCAGCATTTGGGCCTACGTGCATTGCGTACCAGTCAGTATCATCGTAAGCATGCTGTGCCAACATAGGTAAGAAGATTACCGATAGCACCATAACAATTAGAATGAACAGACTGATCATTGCGGCTTTGTTGCGCATAAAACGAATACGCGCATCCTGCCACAAGCTACGACCTTCAATTTCCAAACTCTCAGAGAATTTTTCGATCGCTTCTAAGTTTTCTTTTTTCTTCAACATAACCATGCGTCCCTGCTAGTAGCGAATTTTCGGGTCAATAAGCGCTAGTAAAATATCAACGATTGCGTTGAACAAGATGAATAGGAAACCAATCAAAATGGTTACACCCATTACTAACGAATAATCACGGTTAAACGCGGCATTAACAAACAGCTTACCAATACCCGGTAGGCCGAAGATGGTTTCAACAACAACTGAACCTGTAATGATACCTACAAACGCAGGCCCCATGTATGAAACAACAGGTAGCATTGCTGGCTTAAGCGCATGTTTAAGAACGATATAACGGTAACTTAGACCTTTAGCTCGAGCTGTACGGATAAAGTTACTGTTTAGGGTTTCAATCATGCTACCGCGAGTGATACGAGCAAAGGTTGCTACGTATAAAAGAGACATCGCGATAACGGGTAGGACGATGTACATGTACGTACCACCGTGCCAACCACCTGCTGGAAATATATGCCAGTGTAGAGAGAATAGGTAGATAAGCGCTGGAGCCAACACGAAGGATGGCATCACCACCCCGAGCATGGCGGTCGACATTATGGTGTAGTCGATCCAGGTGTTGTGCTTCAAGGCGGCAATGGTTCCGACCGTTACCCCCATCAATAATGTGAAGATAAAGGCAACAAAACCTACCTTCGCAGATACTGGAAGCGCAACCGCGATCAGCTCATTTACTGTGTAATCTTGGTATTTAAAAGATGGACCAAAATCACCCTGAAGGATGTTGGTCAAGTACGTGGTGTACTGTTCAAATACAGGTTTATCTAAGCCATATTTAGCTTCGATGTTAGCCATAACTTCTGGCGGTAATGGACGCTCGCTTGAAAACGGGTTACCCGGTGCGAAACGCATGAGAAAGAAAGATATAGTGATCAACACCAACATGGTTGGAATCGCTTCAAATATCCTTTTCATAATGAATTTAAGCATAAACTCACTCTTTCAGTCTGTGACAATTAAAATTAGAAAGACGCTACATGCGCGCCCTGCGCATGTAGTGTCTGTATCGTTACAGTTATATTAACTTTTTAGAATCTAAGCTCTTATTATTGAGCTTTGATGTATAAGTCTTTCGAGAAGATCTTATCTTCCGCGTTGTTAGTAGGGAAGCCACCAACGTGCGGATTTAGTAGACGTGATTTCACGTATTGGTAGATAGGTGCGATAGGCATGTCTTTAGCCATTAACGCCTCAGCTTCTAGGTAAAGTGCTTCACGCTCTTCTGCTGATGTAGAGTTAAGTGCTTTATTAATGATTTGGTCGTACTCAGCGCTATCGTAGTGAACACCACCGGTAGTGTTGTTACTCTTCATTAGCGTTAGGAATGACGACGCTTCGTTGTAGTCACCACACCAACCAGCACGTGCTACTTCGAAATCACCTGAATCTTTAGAAGATAGGTAAGTTTTCCACTCTTGGTTTTCAAGCGTTACTTTAAGACCCAGTGTTTTCTTCCACATAGAACCCAACGCTACAGCAATCTTCTTATGGTTTTCAGACGTGTTGTAAAGTAGGTTGAAGTTTAGTGGGTTGTCTTTGCCGTAACCCGCTTCTTCAAGAAGGCGTGCAGCTTCTTCATTACGTTCTTTTTGAGACATCTTGCCGTAAGCAGGAAGTTCAGGGTTAAAGCCAGCTGTAATTTCAGGTGTTAGGAAGTAAGCTGGTTTTTGACCTTGCGCTAAGATTGCGTCACTTACGATATTGCGGTCAATTGCGTAAGAAATTGCTTTACGTACACGAACATCATCAAATGGTGCTTTCTTAGTGTTAAAGATGTAGTAGTAAGTACATAGGTTACCCGCTACAGATACATCTTCAGCATACTCTTTCTTAAGGCGCTTGAAGTGCTCAGTTGGAAGTTCATTTGTAAAGTCGATTTCACCAGATAGGAAACGGTTCATTTCCGCAACTTGGTTTTCGATTGGTAGGAACGTTACTTTATTAAGAACAGTTTTATCATTGTTCCAGTATTGATCGTTACGCTTTAGTACTAGGCGTTCATTAACAACCCATTTATCGACAGCAAATGCACCGTTACCTACAAAGTTACCCGGCTTAGTCCATTGGTCACCGAATTTTTCAACAGTCGCCTGATGTACCGGCTTCATTGTTGTGTGGCCCATCATCATTACGAAATATGGTACCGCTGTATCTAGTTCAACAACAAGCGTGTTTGCATCTACAGCTTTAACGCCTAGCTCACTCTTATCTTTCTTACCCGCTACGATGTCTTTCGCATTCACCATCTTGGTATATTCCATGTACCAAGCATATGGAGAAGCAGTGGCAGGATCGACTGCACGTTGCCAGCTGTAAACGAAATCTTCAGCTGTTACAGGATCGCCGTTAGACCATTTTGCATCTTTACGTAGGTGGAAAGTGAATGTTTTGTTGTCCGTCGTTTCCCAGCTTTCGGCTACACCTGGGATTGTATTACCTTCGCCATCTTGGTTCACTAGACCTTCTAGAAGATCACGAATTACGTGAGATTCTGGTACACCTTGAGATTTGTGTGGGTCGATAGTCGCAACTTCAGTACCGTTACCGCGAACAAGTTCCTGAACTTTTGCTAGTTCTGTGCCTGCTGGAACTTCAGCAGCGATAGAAAGAGTAGAAGTGGCAGCCACTGCCAAACCAGCACCTAGAAGAAGGGCCTGAGTGATTTTATTCTTGTACATTTAATAAACTCCAAGTTTTACGTATTGCATCCATGACTTCTTTGCTAAGTTCACTGAACGGCAGTGATTTAGATTTATTTAGCTAAAAATTTAAGCATAAAAATCTAAAACCTTACAAAGATTGAGGCACACACTATCAACCATTGAAGTAATTTGCCATAAACAAGTCGCAAAAAATCGGATAATTCTCCGAATTACTCAAGGTCACAGTGTAAATCTCTAATAAAAACCTAATGAATAGTTAATTACACATAGGAATTAATTAAAAAACAGCCTTTAGTGTTGATGTATCTGAATTGATACTTTTATTTAGCATCTTATGCTAGAACACTGTCAGCAAATTAACATTAATGCCACATGAAATCTAATTGCACATCACATATCCCCTAAATAGACTGCACTATTTGTGAGGATTATCACTTTATACAAAACAGCATAAAGCACTGCACCAAAACAGATTTGGAAATGCACCAAGACAGACTAAATCACGCGTTGAATTCATATGCAACTTGACTGCTTAACCATTTATTAAAGAACCTTTTATTTATAAATCACTTTGTAGCACGCACAAAAAAACCGACGTCAAACGTCGGCTTTCTTACTATCTACGTCCCAACCTGAAATACACTTTCACGTTAAGAGCGAAACACGCTAGGGAGTGGATTATTTCTCCCAACGCTCCGCTGCTTTCGCGTCGGAGTCTCGAGAGTCAACCCAACGAGTCGCCTCAGTAGTACGTTCTTTTTTCCAAAACGGCGCTTTGGTTTTCAGAAAGTCCATAACAAACTCACACGCTTCGAAGGCAGCGCCACGATGTGCACTGGATACACCAACGTAAACAATCTGGTCACCGATATCTAGGTCACCAACGCGGTGAATCACTCGCATCTTCTGGATAGGCCAGCGCGCTTCAGCTTGGTCACAGATCTCACTCAGAGACTTCTCTGTCATACCCGGATAATGTTCTAGAGACAAACCAATCACGTTGTCGCCAAGGTTCATGTCGCGAACTTTACCTACAAACGTCACAACCGCTCCCGCAGCCGTACCTTGAGCTAGATAATCGTATTCGTCACCCACAGAAAAGTCTTCAGCAGTCACTAATACTCTTGGATCAATAACTCGAGAGTCATTCATGGTTAACCTCCAGTAACTGGTGGGAAGAAAGCCACTTCGTCGCCGTCTTTCACTTCAGTCGTCAAAGGTACAATTGATTGGTTGAGTGCTGCCAGCAGCTTGCCCTCTTCCAATGCGATATCCCATTTGCCTTCTTGTGTTACAAGGTGGCTACGAATCGCTTCAATAGTATTGTATTGCGCATCGACCTCTAGGCTATCAACACCGACAAGTTCACGAGTTTGTGCAAAGAAAAGTACCGTAATCATGATTCCACCTTGAAGTGACCTGATTTACCACCTGTCTTCTCTAGCAGACGTACGTTCTCGATAACAATGTCTTTCTGAACAGCTTTACACATATCGTAAATCGTCAGTGCAGCAACAGAAGCAGCCGTTAGCGCTTCCATTTCTACGCCTGTCTTACCAGCAAGCTTACATACCGATTCGATACGAACCTTGTTTTCAGACTCAATGGCTTCAAGTTGTACTTCTACTTTAGTCAGTAGCAAAGGGTGACACAGTGGAATCAAGTCCCACGTCTTCTTCGCTGCTTGGATACCAGCAATACGTGCCGTTGCGAAAACATCACCTTTATGGTGGCTGCCAGAAACAATCAGCTCTAGCGTTTCTGCTGACATTTGAACGAAAGCCTCTGCTCTCGCCTCACGTACTGTCTCTGCTTTAGCCGACACATCGACCATGTTCGCTTCGCCAGACGCGTTAATATGTGTAAATTGGCTCATGCTCAATCCACCTTATACAGAAAGATGTGGCATGAAGTTACAAGGACGGTGACTCGCATCCATCTGTTGCTTGATGATCTTAGTCCAACCTGTGCGGCAAGCACCTGTAGAACCTGGCATCGCAAAGATTACTGTGTGGTTAGCAAAACCCGCAATCGCACGAGATTGAATCGTCGATGTACCAATCTCTTCGTAAGACACTTGGCGGAAAAGCTCACCAAAGCCTTCTACTTCTTTGTCGAATATTGGTTTAAGTGCTTCAGGTGTACTGTCACGAGATGTAAAACCCGTACCGCCAGTGATCATAATCGCTTGAACGCTTTCGTCAGCAATCCACTTAGATACGATCGCACGGATCTTGTACATGTCATCGATAACGATTTGCTTATCAACCACGTTGTGGCCTGCTTCTTTAGCATGCTCAGCTAGGTAACCACCTGACGTGTCATTTTCTTCTGTACGAGTATCTGAAACGGTTAGTACTGCGATGTTTGCTGCTTGAAATTTGCTTTCTGCGTGACCCATTTGTTCACCTATATAAATTTTTTAATGATTAGACTTATTCGCCCAGCTTAAAGAAGCTGAGCGATAAAATGCTTTAGAGTATGTAGCGGATTAACCGCCGATTGACGCCAAGTTTGGAGTCATGCCGCTGTTGCCATCGTGTAAGAAGTGGCTAACGGACTTGGTTTGAAGCTGAGCCTGAATTCGATCAATGAGCTCTTGCTCTTGTTGATCTTCTTGAATCAGATCTCTCAGTTCAACACCGTGGTCGCCAAACAGACATAGGTGAAGTTTACCAGTCGCAGAAACACGCAGTCGGTTACAACTCTCACAAAAGTCTTTCTCGTAAGGCATGATCAAACCGATTTCACCCTTGTAGTCTGGGTGGACAAACACTTGCGCGGGGCCATCGTTAACAGCTTTGACTTTTAACAGCCAACCGTTAGCAATAAGCTGGTTGCGGATCGCAACGCCAGACACGTGGTGTTTATCGAACAACTCGTCCATCTCGCCGGTTTTCATCAGCTCGATAAAACGTAATTGAATAGGTTTGTCTTTGATCCAATTAAGGAAGGCTGGTAATTCCTGACTGTTGAGGTCTTTCATCAATACGACGTTGACTTTGACTTGTTCAAAGCCAACCTCAAACGCTTTATCAATGCCTCGCATAACCTCTGTAAACTTATTCTCACCAGTGATCTGATGGAACATTCGCGAATCTAAGCTATCCACGCTCACGTTTATATGGGTTAAACCAGCATCACGCCATTGCCCTACTTGTTTCTCCATGCGGTAGCCATTGGTTGTGGTGGCTACTTTTTCGATGCCTGGAGTAGAAGCAACGGTATGTATGATTTCAGGAAAGTCTTTACGCAGACTCGGCTCTCCGCCAGTAATGCGGATCTTTGAGGTACCACAATCTGCAAACGCTTTAACAACGCGTTTGATCTCAGGAACACTTAAAAAAGACGAGTTTTTTTGCCCTGACGGTTTATAACCATCTGGCAAGCAGTAAGTACATTTAAAGTTACAGACGTCTGTAACCGACAAGCGCAAGTAATAAAACTTGCGATGGAATCTATCTTCGAATTGTTGCGCCACGGAACACCTTTCCAAACACGGGAGGCATAATCATTTCCAATTAAGCCCTTGTGACAACATGTCACTGGCTCTTGATGCGTATCGGTACAGCAAATACCACTGTGCGACTTAGCATGCGAGAGCTCGGAGTTATGGCAACTGCACTTTATATTCACACGCGCAGTAGCTGAGTAATAAAATACTTAATATTTGTACGTGAATCTAGCTTTGATGACAAAAAACGAGTCACATCGGCAAAAAAAACGTATCAAACCCTCAAAATAACTCTTGTTGAGTATCTGACGAGAAGCATTTAACCTAAATTATAGTTGGTAATAATCTAACAAGAACAAAAAATGAATATTTACTCTTCAAAGAAAGTTGTCGCAATTGGTGGTGGTCACGGCTTAGGTCGTATGCTTGCGGCATTAAAAGACTTTGGTAGCAACGCGACAGGCATTGTTGCAACCACAGATAACGGTGGATCAACCGGGCGTATTCGAGATTGCCAAGGTGGTATCGCTTGGGGTGACACTCGTAACTGTATCAACCAACTAATCACCGAGCCTTCGATCAGTTCGATGATGTTCGAATACCGCTTTCGCGGTCAAGGTGAACTCGATGGTCACAACCTCGGTAACCTAATGCTGACTGCACTAGACAACCTTTCTGTTCGCCCATTGGAAGCGATCAACCTGATTCGTAACATGCTTAAGGTCGATGTGAATATTGTGCCAATGACGGAACATCCTTCCGATCTCACTGCTTTGTCAATGGATGGCCGTTGGGTTACGGGTGAAACCAACGTTGATGACATGACAGAAAAACTGCGCATGATGGACTTGTCTCCAGAAGTTCCTGCGACCAGAGAAGCCGTTGCAGCTGTCGAACAAGCAGACTGTATCGTGCTTGGCCCGGGAAGTTTTCTAACCAGTGTTATGCCGCCCCTTCTACTGCCAGAAATTGGTAAAGCGATCGCTGATAATACTAAAGCCAAGGTTATCTTCGTTGAAAACCTGTCGCCAGAGCACGGCCCTGCAGGAAAAATGACGCTTCAAGAACAATTGGAGTGGTGTGAACGTACCTGTAAGGCAAGAAAGATAGACATTGTACTGGGCAATGAACCACACCCTGAATTAGAAGGGCAATGGAATTGTGTGACCACTGATCTTGCCTCTCCTAACCGAGATTGGCGACACGACCGTTTAAAACTCCAACAAGCGATTAGGGATCAACTGGCTTAATGCTTATAGCTTAGGCTAGACGACAGAGACCAGTAAAAACAAAAAAGGAGCATCATGCTCCTTTTTTAGTCTCTTTAATAACTAGCCGCTTTAGAGATCCGTCATCAACTGCTGATATTCAGTGTACGTTGATAACAGGAGCTCTTGCATATCTTGGAAATCAATCTCGGTTACAGGCAATGCTTGCTTCACTTTTGCGTCTAAGCTAATCGCAAAACTACACAAAGAGTCCGCACCAAAGCTCGCAGCACTACTCTTAAGTGCATGGCTAATATCCGCTAAATACTTAGATGTGTCTGACTCTTTATTTAGCTCCAAATGTTCGTAGTATCCCTTCAGTTCACCTAAAAATATTTCCAGTAACACTGGGACATTCTCTTGCCCTATTTCACCGGCAAGCTCATCAACTTTTTGCTGATTTAATATTATCATCATTGCTCTTTTCTTATTATTTGGTGATTACTGCTTCGCATTCCATGTTTGCAATTTTCGGTATATCGTCGATGGACTGACATCCAAGAAACCTGCCGCACGAGGAACGTTACCGTCACACGCTTTGATGGCCTGTTCGATAGCCGTTTTCTCAGTGATCCACAATGGGAAAATATCTTTTACCGTGATGTCTTCGTTCTGCTTCTCTTTTAAACGGAGACTGTTTTCAATTGGTTGGTTCAATGGCGGTGGAAGCATATTGAGAGTAATCTCTTTACCATTATTCAGTACCACTACATTTCGCAACACATTTTGTAACTGACGAACGTTCCCCGGCCACTCATATTGATTAAAGCGATCGAGTACTTCTTCAGCAAAACGTACGAACGCCTTGCCTTCTTCGACAGACATATAACCCAGCAATGAATATGCAATTTCGATGACATCTTCACCACGCTCACGCAATGGCGGCAAATGCAGTGGAATCACATATAAACGGTAGTATAAATCTTCTCTAAAGCGACCTTCTTGAACTTCTTTCCAAGGGTCGCGGTTCGTTGCACATACGAAACGAACATCCACACTCTTCATCTTCGAAGAGCCGACTTTTTGAAAGGTACCAGTTTGAATGAAGCGGAGTAGCTTAGTTTGCAGCTCTAAGTCCATTTCGCACAATTCATCGAGGAACAGGGTTCCACCATCTGCAAGTTCAGCTGCGCCTTGTCGATCCGTTGCCGCTCCAGTAAAGGCCCCTTTAACGTGACCAAACAATTCACTCTCAATCAAATCTTTAGGAATCGCTGCACAGTTAATTGCGATAAATGGCTTATCGCCACGCTTACTCGCAGCGTGAATGGCTTCAGCACATACCTCTTTACCGGTACCACTTTCACCTGTGATGAAAATACTGGCTTTGCTCGATGCAGCAGAATCGATCGTTCGGTAAACCTGCTGCATGGTTTGACTACTGCCAATAAAGCCTTGATAGTTCTGATTTCCTGGATTTTCCGAGCTATTTTTAAGTTTAGTGGCTTTGCGGATCGCGTTGTTCACCGTAATACGAAGTCGGTCGGCTTCACACGGCTTGATAAGAAAATCTTGGGAACCATGTCGCATGGCTTCTACTGCGGTATCAATAGAGCCGTGAGCAGTCATGAAGATAACGGGAACTTCCGGATATTTTTGTTTTACAGCAAACAGTACATCCATACCCGTCATATCGGGCAGGCGTAGATCTAATAAAATGAGGTCTGGGATTCGATGGTTCAAACTCTCGATTGCATCGCGGCCAGTACCAACAATGTTAATATCAATTTCGAGCGGTGTAAGATACGATCGATATAACGCTGCTACCGACGCGGTATCTTCTACCATTAACAAATACTTCGATTTGTTATCTAACGTTTTTGATTGCATATCCTAGCCATTTATAATTTGCATTTCTTATTATAATCGCATTCCGCTTTGCATTATGCAAATTAACCACACTATTTATACTGTGTTCGTTTGCTTGCTTCAAACAATCAATGTGTTATCTATTTGGCACGAACGATGCAGTTATCTAAATGACCTTCGGGTCACCTAGCCAACTGACGTTGTTAGTGGACAGAGTGTCCACAAACGTAAGCCAGTAGAACGTTTCCTACTGGCTGTTTTTTTGTCTGAAGCACTCTCAATTCTTATTTTATGGGTATAAACGCCTTAAGTAAGAAGTAAGGTTAGCTATTAGAAATAAACTGCTTTCTCAATTGTTCAATTTCATCGCGCTTCTGTGCCGCCAATTCAAATTCCAAATTCTGAGCATGCTGATACATCGCCGCTTCCAGTTTACTGATCTCTTTATCGAGCTGTTGTGGCGTAAGCACTGCATAGTTTTCAGAAGGTTCTGCCACCTTAGATAGTGGAACTTGCTTAGATTGTCGCTGCTGTTTCGACTTGGTCAGGTCGCCCAACTCCATAATGTCTTTGATATTACGTTTAAGCGCTTGCGGCGTGATACCTTGCTCTTCGTTGTAAGCCTCCTGTTTCTCTCTACGACGGTCGGTTTCATCAATCGCCTTTCTCATCGACTTAGTAATCGAGTCACCATATAGAATTGCTCGACCTTCCAAATTACGAGCTGCACGGCCAATGGTCTGTATCAAAGAACGCTCAGAACGTAAGAAGCCCTCTTTATCAGCATCAAGAATCGCCACCAGCGATACTTCCGGCATATCCAAACCTTCTCGAAGTAAGTTAATGCCCACTAACACGTCAAACTCGCCCAAACGTAGGTCTCTGATAATTTCTACCCGTTCAACGGTATCGATATCAGAGTGCAAGTAACGAACTTTGACGCCATGCTCACTCAGGTATTCAGTTAAGTCCTCTGCCATTCGCTTAGTTAGCGTAGTGACAAGTACACGCTCTTCTTTCACTGAACGTATTCTGATTTCAGACAATAGGTCATCAACCTGAGTCGCGACAGGCCTTACTTCGATAATTGGGTCTAACAAACCAGTAGGACGCACCACTTGATCAGCAATCTCACCGTCTGATTTTTCGATTTCGTAATTGCCTGGCGTGGCCGACACAAAAATCGTTTGCGGGGCTATAGACTCAAATTCTTCAAACTTCATTGGACGGTTATCCAGTGCCGAAGGCAGACGGAAACCAAACTCAACTAGAGTTTCCTTACGAGAGCGGTCACCTTTATACATGGCACCAATTTGCGGCACGGTCACGTGTGACTCATCGATAATCAACAGACCATCATCAGGCAAGTAATCAAATAACGTCGGAGGCGCTTCCCCTTCAGCACGGCCACTCAAGTATCGTGAATAGTTTTCGATACCAGAACAGAAGCCAAGCTCGGTCATCATCTCGATATCAAACTGAGTTCTTTGAGAGATACGCTGTTCTTCTAGAAGCTTATTATTGTCTTTTAAATATTGAGCTCTATCACGCAACTCATCCTTAATCTTCTCAATCGCTTCAAGGATTTTCTCTCGTGGAGTTACATAGTGCGTTTTTGGATAAACCGTAAAGCGAGGCAGGTCTCTTTGCTTAACCGCACCAGTTAGTGGGTCAAAGATACTGATGCAATCCACTTCATCATCGAACATTTCAATTCGCACGGCATCTTGGTCAGATTCAGCCGGGAAGATATCAATCACTTCACCACGCACGCGAAACTGACCTCGTTCAAATGCGACGTCGTTTCTTGAATATTGTAGCTCCGCCAAACGGCGCAAAATATCACGCTGATCCATAACCTCACCACGACTCAAGTGAAGCATCATTTTCAAATACGATTTAGGATCACCAAGACCATAGATAGCCGATACAGAAGCTACAATGATGGCGTCTTTTCGCTCTAATAAGGCCTTGGTCGCCGAAAGTCTCATCTGCTCGATATGAGCATTCACCGACGCATCTTTCTCAATGAACGTATCTGTGGTTGGTACATACGCTTCAGGCTGGTAGTAATCGTAGTAAGAAACGAAGTATTCAACGGCATTATTTGGAAAGAATGACTTCATCTCACCATAAAGTTGAGCTGCCAACGTTTTGTTAGGCGCTAACAAGATTGCTGGTCTTTGAGATTGAGAAATGACGTTGGCAAGCGTAAAGGTTTTACCCGAGCCCGTTACCCCTAATAGAGTTTGATGTGCCAAACCAGAATCTAGTCCATCTAGTAATTTGGTAATCGCCGTCGGCTGGTCACCGGACGGACTGTAGTCCGATACCAAGTCAAAGAGTTTACTCATAGGTCGCCATTTCCATACTGTTTATTTAATCAGGTCATTGTCACTCTAGGAGGAGTGTCGTTGCAACTATTATCTAGAGAAATGCATCTTAAGATTAGATATCAGTTATAGCTTTTGTTTTTGGAACTTGGTATTATCCGTGCCCCTGCAAGATCTCTTCAGCTAAATTACTCGATTTTTAATCCACTACTTTTCCCCAAAAAATCTAAAAATAGCACTTGTTTTACTGTTTGTTTTATAATCTTAAAAAGTTATACAATCGTAATGTTTCGATATAAAACTTTTAAATACATCACGTTACCGCAGATTTTAACATTTTCAGATTTATCCCAATTATTGTTGTTAAAGTTTCACGCACATACTTATCCACAATTTTGGTGGATAACTAAAGCAAAGCTAAATCTGATAAGGCGTTCAAGAAAGTAAAGTTTTTTATCTTATTTTTTTCTGCTATTTTTTATTGACAGAAAATAGGAGTCTTATTAGAATTCGCGTCGCTAACAAGCAATTCCCCTTTAGTTCAGTTGGTAGAACGGCGGACTGTTAATCCGTATGTCGCAAGTTCAAGTCTTGCAAGGGGAGCCAAATTCAGAAAAAAGCTCAATCGAAAGATTGGGCTTTTTTCGTATATAACTGCGACTAACTTGTTCCAAGTTAATATCACACCCGAATCGTCGGACCGTGCTACCCGCCCGCGTTTAAGTCTCGACAAGGGGGCCAAATTTAAAGAAGCCGCATCACTCGATGCGGCTTTTTGCGTTTTAACGTACTCACTTTCCTAAAAGCCCTCTAAGCAACCGAGCAACAGCCTTGAGTTAGCAACAATCAATTGACTCAAAAGTTCGCTATTTACTTCAACCAATTTCGACCTTTTGGCCGAAGACAAAAGTGAAATCACTGAGTACTCAAATGATCAGACAAAGATCATTGTGATATACCGCTGCACGCTCACACCATCAAAATCTATGTCTATACTTACTGCAGCTTTGGTAATCAATCGATTACCTGATGTTTTTTTCACCAAGTGTCTAAATCCCTAGTGATCCTTGGTTGTTATTAGGTGAGCAAAACAGGATAATATCGGGATCGGAATCTCAAGAATTAATCCATTATGACCGAATACCTTTTGTTGTTGGTTGGCACAGTGCTAGTCAATAACTTTGTGCTAGTGAAGTTTTTAGGGCTATGTCCATTTATGGGCGTCTCCAAGAAGTTGGAGACTGCAATTGGCATGGGCCTCGCGACGACTTTCGTTCTGACGTTAGCGTCGGTATCTGCATACCTAGTAGAAACCTACATCCTTACCCCTCTGGGTATTGAATATTTGCGTACCATGAGCTTTATCTTGGTTATCGCGGTGGTTGTTCAATTTACGGAAATGGTCGTTCACAAAACCAGCCCTACCCTTTATCGCCTATTGGGTATCTTTCTGCCGCTTATCACCACCAACTGTGCGGTATTAGGTGTGGCACTTCTGAACATCAATGAAAACCACAACTTCATTCAGTCGATCATCTATGGTTTCGGCGCTGCGGTGGGTTTCTCTCTTGTATTGATCCTATTTGCTGCAATGCGTGAACGTATTGCGGTTGCTGATGTTCCAATGCCATTTAAAGGCGCATCGATTGCGATGATCACAGCTGGCCTAATGTCTCTGGCATTTATGGGCTTTACTGGGTTGGTGAAATAAGCATGAGTACCATTTTAATTGCGATCATTGCACTCGCCGCTTTAGCCGCTATTTTTGGCGCTATTTTGGGCTTTGCTTCTATCCGTTTTAAAGTTGAAGCCGATCCGATCGTCGATCAAATCGACACTATTTTACCGCAAACTCAATGTGGCCAGTGTGGCTACCCTGGTTGTCGCCCATACGCGGAGGCGATCGCGAACGGAGACAAGATCAACAAGTGTCCTCCAGGCGGCCAAGCAACCATTGAGAAGCTCGCAGACTTAATGGGCGTAGAAGTTGAAGACTCCGCTCATGACTTAGATAACAAAGTAAAAACCGTTGCCTTCATTCATGAAGATATGTGTATCGGCTGTACCAAGTGTATTCAAGCCTGCCCTGTTGACGCCATTGTTGGAGGCACCAAGGCACTCCACACAGTAATCAAAGATGAATGTACAGGTTGTGATCTATGTGTCGCACCGTGCCCTACTGACTGTATCGAAATGATTCCAGTGGCAACAACGACTGAAAATTGGAAATGGCAGATGAACATCATTCCTGTTACTGATATCACTAACCAAGCAACTGATGCGACCGCGTCAGAGCCTAAGGCATAGGGTTAGTATGATCTCTTTAATTGAACAAATTCGCACGGGCTCTATTTGGAACTTCCCGGGCGGTGTGCACCCTGCTGAAAACAAGAAACAGTCGAATACTACTGATATCGTGCATGCAAGGCTCCCAGAAGAAATCGTTCTTCCGGTGAAACAGCACATCGGTAAGCCTGGTAACTTATTGGTTGCTGTCGGTGGTACCGTACTCAAAGGTCAGCAACTTACTGCCTTAGAGACTGGTTTTACTTTGCCAGTACATGCGCCAACATCGGGTGTGATTACCGCTATCGAACCACGAACCACCGCTCACCCTTCTGGCTTGAGCGACGTGTGCGTGGTTATTAAACCTGATGGCTTAGACGCTTGGATTGAAAAAAATCCAGTTGAAGATTTCTCGACAAAGACCTCTGACGAACTGCTTGATGTGATTCGCCAAGCTGGTATTTCAGGCATGGGCGGCGCTGGCTTCCCTACCGCGAAAAAGCTTCAGTCAGGCCTTGGTCGTACTGACATTTTGATCGTCAACGCTGCTGAGTGTGAACCTTACATCACCTCAGATGACAAGTTGCTGCAAGAGCATGCCAGCGAAGTATTAAAAGGCATCGAAGTGGTTGAACACATTCTTCAACCAAAGCTGACGGTTATCGGCATTGAAGACAACAAACCAGACGCGATAAAAGCACTTGAGATTGCAGCGAAAGACAAAGATATCGTCATTCGTGTTATCCCAACTAAATACCCTTCAGGTGGTGAGAAACAGCTGATAAAGATCCTTACTAATAAAGAGGTTCCGGCTGGCGGCATCCCTGCAGACATTGGTGTTTTGGTTCAGAACGTCGGCTCTCTTTACTCGATTAAGCGAGCGGTAATTGACGGCGAACCTGTGGTTAACCGCGTTGTGACATTAACCGGTAAAACCTTTAAGCAACCTCGTAATGTTTGGGCGCTATTAGGCACACCAGTACATGAGTTACTTGAAGAGTTTGGCTACAAAGCCGATAAAAAGCTTCCGCGTTTGATTTTGGGTGGCCCTATGATGGGCTTCACCTTGCCACATGCCAATGTGCCAATCACTAAAACGTCGAACTGTATTTTGGCACCAACGCGTCGTGAGATCTCTCCAAGCACTTACGAGATGGAATGTATTCGTTGTAGCGCGTGTGCTGAAGCTTGTCCTGCGTCTCTACTTCCTCAACAACTGCAATGGCATGCGAAAGCCAACGAGTTGGATAAGTGTGAAGAACTGAATATTAAAGACTGTATTGAATGCGGTGCTTGTGCATTTGTCTGCCCAAGTGAAATTCCTCTTGTTCAGTACTACCGCCAAGCAAAAGCTGAGATCAAAACTCGAAAAGATGAAGCCGCTGCAGCAGAGCGCGCCAAGATTCGTTTCGAAGAGAAAAACGCTCGTATGGAGCGCGGCAAAGCAGAACGTGAAAACCGCTTTAAGAAAGCAGCTGACAACCGTCG
The DNA here is from genome assembly GCF_041439605.1 of Vibrio sp. 1F169. Taxonomy (NCBI): domain Bacteria; kingdom Pseudomonadati; phylum Pseudomonadota; class Gammaproteobacteria; order Vibrionales; family Vibrionaceae; genus Vibrio; species Vibrio sp. 1F169. Next base: position 66,888 of record NZ_JBGOOI010000002.1, read on the forward strand.
TAAAGACATGAAATCAGCCGACGGTGACGATGCAATTGCTGCGGCGATTGCGCGTGTTAAGGCACAAAAAGCGACAGCAGACCAAGCTCCTAATGCGGAACCAGCGGTGAAACCTGCGGTTGCGGCTGCGATTGCCAAGGCAAAAGCAAAACAAGCTGCGGCTCAGAAAGCGGATAGCGCTGAACCAGACAATTCTGAAATGTCGAAACTGCGTGAAGAACGTAAACGACAAGCTCGAGAGCGCAAAGCACAACAAGCAGCAACTGATGCTCCTGCAGAAAGCTCTGGTGATGGCAAAAAAGACGCTGTTGCTGCAGCTATCGCTCGTGCTAAAGCCAAGAAGGCTCAGCAGGCAGAATCTGCTTCTGAAGCTCCGGTTGAAAAATCAGGTGACGCTAAGAAAGATGCTGTCGCTGCTGCAATAGCTCGTGCTAAAGCCAAGAAGGCTCAACAAGCTGAATCTTCTACTCCAACAGCAAGCGAAGCTCCGGTTAAAAGTTCTGGCGATGCTAATAAAGATGCTGTTGTTGCAGCTATCGCTCGTGCTAAAGCGAAGAAAGCACAACAAGCAGAATCAGCTGCTCAAACCGAAAGTGAAGCTCCAGCTAAAAGCTCTGGCGATGCCAAGAAAGATGCTGTCGCTGCGGCTATTGCTCGCGCTAAAGCCAAGAAGGCTCAACAAGCTGAATCTTCTACTCCAACAGCAAGCGAAGCTCCGCTTGAAAGCTCTGGCGATGCTAAGAAAGATGCTGTCGCTGCGGCCATTGCTCGCGCTAAAGCAAAGAAAGCACAACAAGCTGAACCTTCTACTCAAACAGAAAGCGAAGCTTCAGCTGAAAGCTCTGGTGATGCCAAAAAAGATGCAGTCGCTGCCGCTATTGCTCGCACCAAAGCGAAGAAAGCACAGCAAGCTAAGCAGGTCGAAGCAGAAGCAATTGCTCCTGAAATAGAAGTGGAAGCTGAAATTCAATCAGAACCAGCGGATCCTAAAAAAGCAGCTGTTGCCGCTGCAATAGCTCGCGCTAAAGCAAGAAAGGCACAACAAGCGAAACAGGAAGAGTCAGCAGAAACACCTGAATCTGTGGTTGAACCTGTAGTTGAATTAAAGGCTGAAACTCAACAAGAACCAGTCGATCCTAAAAAAGCAGCGGTTGCTGCCGCGATTGCTCGTGCTAAAGCAAGAAAGGCGCAGCAAGAGCAAGACAAAAAGAATAATGAGGAGAAAGAGTAGTGACCTTCTTTATCGCCAGCTCACCGCACGCGCACAATCGTAGAAGCACCCCTGATCTCATGAAATGGGTCGCTATTTGTGCATTGCCAGGTCTACTAGCTCAAACCTACTTCTTTGGATGGGGTACGCTCACCCAGTTAGTATTTGCTATTGCACTTGCTGTTACCTTTGAAGCCGCTGTAATGCTGCTAAGAAAACGCCCGCCAGTGATGGCATTGCGTGATTACAGTGCGGTTGTGACCGCTTGGCTGCTCAGTGTCGCTATTCCCCCACACTCTCCGTGGTGGATTCTAGTCATAGGTATGTTCTTCGCTATCATCATCGCAAAACACCTTTATGGCGGCCTTGGGCAAAACCCATTTAACCCTGCGATGGTGGCTTACGTTGTTTTGCTGATCTCATTCCCAGTTCAAATGACCAGCTGGAATGCGCCGACCAGTTTAACTGCTGAAGCTACGAGCTTTGTTGACTCCTTCTTGATGATCTTTACTGGTTTCAATAATGAAGGCTTGTCTTTACAACAAGCACGCCTTGGTATTGATGGCACCACTATGGCGACGCCACTCGATGCCTTCAAAACCGCACTAACGGCAGGCAACACGGCTTCTGAAGCTCTGTCTCAACCTCAATTTAGCTGGTTAGCTGGTGTAGGCTGGGAATGGGTAAACCTTGCTTACCTTGTTGGTGGCCTTGTGTTGATCAAACAACGCGTGATTCAATGGCATATCCCAGTGGCATTTCTGGCCAGTTTGACCCTATTTAGCCTAGTGTTCTTGATGTTCACTCCCGGTGAAACCGCTTCACCAACCATTCATCTATTGTCTGGTGCGACTATGCTCGGCGCATTTTTCATTGCGACCGACCCCGTTTCAGCATCAACGACAGTAAAAGGTCGCTTAGTGTTTGGTGCTCTGATTGGCGGGCTAGTCTTTATTATCCGCAGTTGGGGTGGCTTCCCTGATGGCGTGGCGTTTGCTGTATTGTTAGCCAACATGTGTGTTCCACTGATTGACTACTACACCAAACCTCGTACATACGGCCACTAAGGAAGCAGATACTATGCTAAATGCAATTAAGAAAAACGGTCTTGTACTTGCGATTTTTGCCTGCGCTTCGACAGGTTTGGTGGCCGTTACTCACTACCTGACCAAAGATCAGATCAAACAACAAGAACAGGCTCAGTTACTGTCTGTTCTTAACCAAGTGATCCCACACGATCTGCACGACAACGAGCTGTTTTCGTCTTGTACTTTGGTTCAAGCAGAAGAGCTTGGTACTGAGCAAGCGATGCCGGCTTACATTGCTAAAATCAATGGTGAGCCGAGTGCGATTGCGATCGAAGCGATTGCCCCTGACGGCTACAACGGCGCGATTAAAGTGATTGTTGGAATGAAGATCGACGGTACTATTTTAGGTACTCGCGTGCTTTCTCACCAAGAAACTCCAGGTTTGGGTGATAAGATTGATTTGCGTGTGAGTGATTGGATTCTCTCATTTGCTGGTAAGCAAGTGACGGATTCTAATCTTGACCGTTGGAAGGTTCGTAAAGATGGTGGTGACTTTGACCAGTTCACTGGCGCAACCATTACGCCAAGAGCTGTCGTTAAGTCAGTGAAACAAGCGGTGCAATACGTTAATCAAAACAACCAAGCATTGCTTGCTCAACCTCTAAATTGTGGTGGTGAATAATGAGTGACCATAAAACACTAATTAAAAATGGCATGTGGGCCAATAACCCTGCCCTAGTGCAACTCCTTGGCTTATGTCCGCTGTTGGCTGTCTCTTCGACTGTGACTAACGCTCTTGGATTAGGTATCGCTACCTTGCTTGTACTAGTCGGCTCGAACGTGTCTGTATCTTTGGTTCGAAACCATGTGCCAAAAGAAGTGCGTATTCCAGTGTTCGTGATGATCATTGCTTCACTAGTAACCTGTGTTCAACTTCTGATGAACGCTTACGCGTATGGCCTTTACCTCTCTTTGGGTATCTTTATCCCACTGATCGTAACCAACTGTATCATCATTGGCCGAGCGGAAGCCTTCGCGTCTAAAAACGAAGTTTTACCTGCTGCTCAAGATGGTTTCTGGATGGGGCTTGGCATGACATCGGTACTGGTTGTATTGGGTGCGATGCGCGAGGTTATTGGTAACGGAACTCTATTTGATGGCGCAGACCTACTCCTTGGTGATTGGGCTTCGGTGTTACGAATCCAGATATTCCAATTTGATAACAGCTTCTTGTTAGCCCTGCTACCACCCGGTGCCTTCATTGGTGTTGGTTTCTTGATTGCTTTGAAAAACATCATCGACAACCAAGCTAAATCTAGACAGCCAAAACAAGAAAAACCAGTCATTGAACGCGCTCGCGTTACCAATGCCTGATAAGTTACAGTAGCTTAAATCCTGCTGAGTAGCTCAACCGCTCAGAAGGTAAATAGATTGACCAAGTACACATAATAATGACGCTCATAAGAGCGCGTAACCGATGATAAAGCCTGAACCATTGCGAAACTTGTTATTTTAAAACGAGTAAGTTTGAAAGAACTTCGCCGGAACTCAAGCCCTAACTATTTGAAAGTAATGTCGCTATGAACAATGTAAAACGAGTAGAAATACTTGAGCGTTTGAGAGAAAACAATCCAAATCCAGAAACCGAGCTTAACTGGAACAGCCCTTTCGAGTTGCTGATCGCCGTGCTCTTATCTGCGCAGGCAACCGATGTCAGCGTTAACAAAGCCACTGATAAGCTTTATCCTGTGGCTAATACTCCACAGGCTATTTTCGACCTAGGTGTCGATGGCCTAAAAGAGTACATCAAAACCATCGGCCTGTTTAACTCAAAAGCAGAAAACACCATCAAAACGTGTCGCATGCTACTGGACCTCCATAATGGTGAAGTGCCGGAAGATCGCGCTGCATTAGAAGCCCTTCCAGGCGTTGGCCGCAAAACTGCAAACGTAGTGTTAAATACCGCCTTCGGTTGGCCAACGATTGCGGTTGATACTCACATCTATCGTGTATCAAACCGCACTAAGCTAGCGATGGGTAAAACCGTCGACGATGTCGAAGCAAAGCTACTTAAAGTCATCCCAAAAGAATTCAAACTGGATGTCCACCATTGGCTCATTCTTCATGGACGTTATACCTGTATCGCACGTAAACCACGCTGTGGCAGCTGTATCATTGAAGACTTGTGTGAGTTCAAGGAAAAAACCGACGTCTAGGCTAGCTCTAAGCGAATGAAGCTAAGAAGCTAAGAAGCTAAGAAGCTAAGAAGCTAAGAAGCTAAGAAGCTAAGAAGCTAAG